>CANRIR010000023.1 GCA_947630735.1 uncultured Marvinbryantia sp. | reverse complement strand
ATAAAAAAAGCAAGGAAAACCTTGCAAAATAAGGAAAAAATTTTAATTGGGATTAGTTAGCAAGTGGCAAACTCGGGCCGGCAAGCTGCCCGTCCTGCGGGAAATAAACAAAAAGGAAACGCCGGCATAGAAAAAAGGGAGGCTGCCGGAAGCGGCGGCTTCCCTTTTCGGCGTTCCAGGCGGTGCACACATAAATTTTGCGGCCAAAGAACAAATCGCTGTAAAAAGGTGTGCGGCTCCCGGAAAAATAAGATTGTAACTGTCTCCCGTTTGTGCTAGAATCTACAGTACAGAGGAGAGTTTACATAAGGGGAAATAGACGTGTCTGCAAGAAAAAGAACGAAATCCATCAAAAGAAATGCTCAATATTTCGACTACAACCTGCTGGCGTGCATCATCCTGCTCACCTGCTTTGGTCTGATCATGCTCTACAGTACCAGCTCTTACTCCGCGCAGGTCACATTCGGCGATGATATGTACTATCTGAAAAAGCAGGCCTTTTTCAGCGTGGTCGGCTTTGTCGGCATGCTGATCTCCGCCATGTTCATAGATTACCACTGGTACGCCAGATTCGCGGGCCTGCTCTATCTGGGCTCCAACCTCCTGCTGTTCCTGACCAAATTCATCGGTGTAGAGATCTACGGCGCCAAGCGCTGGATCTATGTGGGAGGCGTATCTTTTCAGCCCGCGGAGCTCGCCAAGCTCTGCGTCATTCTGTTCCTGTCCGTTCTGATCGTCAAGATAGGCAGCCGCATACGGACCCCTCTGGCATTTATCGCCGTGCTCGGCTGCGGCGGCTTTACCTCCGCGCTGACCCTGTTCTTCACAGACAACCTGAGCACCGCCATCATCATCGGCGGCATCACGGTGGGGATGCTGTTTGTGGTCTATCCCAAAAAGGCTCCGTTTGTCGGCGGCATCGCGGCTGTGTCCGTGGTCGTATTCGCCGTCGTCCGATACGCGCAGTCCCTCACGACCAGCAGCGAAAATTTCCGTCTGCGCCGCGTGGTGGCCTGGCTGAACCCGGAGGCAAACGAAAGCCAGGGCGGGTACCAGATCCTGCAGGGGCTTTACGCCATCGGCTCCGGAGGCATTTTCGGCAAAGGCCTGGGCAACAGCCTGCAGAAAGTCGGCTATGTCCCCGAGGCCCAAAATGACATGATCCTCACCATCATCTGCGAGGAGCTCGGCATCTTAGGAGCCGCTGTGCTCACGCTTCTGTTTGTATGTCTGCTCTATCAGATCTTACTGATCGCACAGAACGCGCCGGATCTTCTGGGCTCTCTGATCGCGTGCGGTGTTTTCTGCCATATCTCTTTGCAGGTCATCCTGAACATCGCCGTGGTCACCAACGCCATTCCCACCACCGGCATCACACTGCCCTTCATCAGCTACGGAGGCAGCGCCATCGTGTTCCTGCTGCTGGAAATGTCCATGGTGCTGAACGTAGCACGCCATATTGAATTCCACGATTAAGGATTACCACTAAAATCTTATTCATCTTT
Organism: uncultured Marvinbryantia sp.; assembly: GCA_947630735.1. Classification (GTDB taxonomy): domain Bacteria; phylum Bacillota; class Clostridia; order Lachnospirales; family Lachnospiraceae; genus Marvinbryantia. Next base: position 32,644 of record CANRIR010000023.1, on the reverse strand, counting down.
TCTCCCTCTGGTCTTATTACTTTAACTTCTCGAAAAAGGCGAAAAAAAAGCCCCAGATAATTCATGTCTGAGGTAGTCATTCCGCGATGTTGCTTTTCTATTAGATCAAACTATATTTGAGCTGACGCATTAAAATCCGAACTCCGTTCGGAAACGTCTGCGCAGGAGGTAAGGAATCCTCCCGACTTCGTCGGATCCCTCCTTATCTCAAAAAATGGAGCATACGGGATTCGAACCCGTGACCTCCACACTGCCAGTGTGGCGCGCTCCCAGCTGCGCCAATGCCCCAAATCGTTTTTTATATGCAGTTTGCAGTCCTGCAAAAGGTATTATACTATAAAAATCTCATTTAGGGAACCACCAATTTTATTTTTTTTGTTTTTTTCCGGAAACGAAGCTCTCTCCCTCTTCAGATCATGGTTTCCTTTCCGGCTGTGCCGCATATAGTAACTCTGACGAACAAATTTTACGGAGTGAACTATGAAAAAGCAAAAATGGATCTCTCTGCTGTGCACCGGCCTTGTGCTGGCCTGCGCGGCCGCGCCGGTGTGCGCCAAGGAGGACAAACCGGAAACCGTCACCTTAAACGAGGTGGCACATTCTATTTTTTACGCGCCGCAGTACGCCGCGTACGAGCTGGGCTATTTTGCGGAGGAAGGCATCGACCTGCAGATCGTCACCGGCTTCGGCGCCGACAAGGTAATGACCGCCGTGCTCTCCGGGGAGGCCGAGATCGGCTTTATGGGGTGTGAGTCCACCGTCTACGCCTACAACCAGGGCGCGCAGGATTATGTGGTAAACTTTGCGCAGCTCACGCAGCGCGCCGGAAACTTTCTGGTGGCGCGCGAGGAAATGCCGGATTTCCAGTGGTCCGACCTGATCGGCAAAAACGTGCTGGGCGGCAGGAAAGGCGGCATGCCGGAGATGGTGTTTGAGTACATCCTGAAGCAGAACGGCATCGACCCGCAGACGGATCTTACCATCGACCAGAGCATCGACTTTGGCTCCACGGCCGCCGCGTTCTCCGGCGGGCAGGGGGAATTTACCGTGGAATTTGAGCCCTCCGCAACCGCCCTGGAGCAGGAGGGCGCGGGTTTTGTGGTGGCGTCCCTGGGCGTGGACTCGGGCTATGTGCCCTACACCTCATACAGCGCAAAGTCCAGCTATATCGAGGAGCACCCGGACATCATCCAGGGCTTCACGAACGCCATGCAAAAGGGGATGGACTATGTGAACAGCCACACCGCGGAGGAGATCGCCGCGACCATCGCCCCGCAGTTCCCGGACAGCGACCTCGCCACCATCACTACCATCGTGGACCGCTACGCGAAGCAGGACACCTGGAAGGAGAATCTGGTGTTTGAGAAAGAGAGCTTTGAACTTCTGCAGGATATTCTGGAGAGCGCCGGCGAGCTGGAGCAGCGCGCGCCCTACGAGGACCTGGTGGACACCTCGTTTGCGGAGGCGGCTGTCAAATAAGCCCTTGTAAAAGAAAACCTCTATAAAACAAAACCGGTTTCCGGAAAACCCGCGCATGAAGAAAAACCCATGGAAAAAGACCGGGGCAGCGCCGTTCTTCGCGGCAATGTGCAGCCCGCGCATCAGGCGATACCCATGAAAAAGGGGGATGCCGCAAAAGATATCCGGCCCGGATCGCCAGGTATTCTGCAGCAGCCCCCTTCTGTTTCTTTTCGGCAGCGGTTCCTTATTCCCGGCGGAACCGGCCGAGAAACTCTTTTGTCATGTCGTTGACCGGATGGTCAAAGATCTGCTGGGGCGTGCCCTCCTCCTGGATGACGCCGTCCCGCATAAAGATGACCCGCCTGGACACGTCCTTCGCGAACGCCATCTCATGCGTCACAATGATCATGGTCAGCCCGTCTTTCACAAGCTGGCGCATAACCTCCAGCACCTCCCCCACCATCTGGGGATCCAGCGCGGACGTGGGCTCGTCGAACAGCAGCACTTCCGGCTCCATGGCGAGCGCGCGGGCGATGGCCACACGCTGCTTCTGTCCGCCGGATATCTGGCGCGGCTTGGCGTTGATGTACTCCGCCATGCCCACCTTTTCCAGATAGAACAGCGCCTTTTTGCGCGCTTCCTCTTTGCTCTTTTTTAAGACCTTCATCTGTCCCACCATACAGTTTCCCAGAACCGTGTGGTTGTTGAACAGGTTAAAATTCTGGAACACCATGCCCACCTTGGAGCGGTACGCGGGCACATCCACTCCCCGGTCCGTAATATCTGTGCCGTGGTAGAGGATCGAGCCGCCCGTGGGCTCCTCCAGCAGGTTGATGCAGCGCAGCAGGGTGGATTTCCCGGACCCGGAAGGCCCGATGATGCTGGTAACGTCCTGCGGGTGCACCTCAAAATCGATGTCCTTTAACACGGTGTTTTTTCCGAACACCTTGCTCAAATGGTTTACCTGGATGATCGCTTCACTCATGTTCGGCCCTCCTCTTTTTGAAAGGATACATGCCGCTGGTGTGCGTTAAGGTATCCGTAGTCGCCAGATCATAGTTGTCCGGCCCGTCCATCTTGTTCTCTAAAAGCCGGAGCAGTCTGGAGCACGCAAAGGTCATCACGAAATAGATGACCATGGCGATGGTAAACGCCTCGAAATAGGTGTACAGAGCGCCCGCGACGCTCTTGGTGGCGTAGAACAGCTCCACAACGCCGATGGTGGAGAGCACGCAGGTGTCCTTGATGTTGATGATCAGGTTGTTGCCGATCTGCGGCATGATGTTGCGCAGCGCCTGCGGCATGATGACGCTGGTCATGGTCTGGAAATGCGTCATGCCTATGGCCATTGCGCCCTCGGTCTGTCCGGGATCTATGGAAATGATCCCGCCGCGAACCGTCTCCGCCATGTACGCGCCCGTGTTGATCGACACGATGAAAAACGCCGCGAACCACATGGACATGTTATAGTGGAACAGGGCCGCCGCCCCGTAGTAGATCATCATGGCCTGCGCCATCATGGGCGTTCCGCGGAACACCTCCACGTAGGCTCCCAGAACCGCCTTGACGACGGCCAGGACGACCCGCTTTACCGTGGAATCCTTTTTGCTGACGGGAATGGTCTTGATGATGCCCACGACCAGCCCGATCACGCAGCCTATAAACGTGCCCACGATCGCGATCACTAAACTGTACCAGGCCCCGCGCAAAAACGAGGGGCCGTACAGTTCGATCAGATATGCAATTCTGCCAAAAAATGTGGAAGGCATAAGTTCCTCCTGCGAATCGTATTATTCAGAGAGCGGCTGCACAGAGATGGCCTCATCCATCATCGCCGTATAGTCGTCCACCGTCATCTTGGACAGCACGCTGTCGATGGCCTCCTTCAGCTCTGTGTTGCCCTTCTTCATGGAAATGCCGATGTTGATCTCCTCCTCGGAAACCTCGAAGTCGTCGTCCGAGCCGGTGAAGTCAAGCAGCTTGAAATCCGGGTACGCCACGCAGGCGGCCATGCCGGTGGGCATGTCGGTAACCACCAGATCGCAGGCGTTGTTGTTCAGGGCGACCAGCATGGCCGGCGCAGACTCCTGGGCCGGCAGGATGTTCGCATCCGGGATCTGCGGAAGGCAGACGTCATACCACACCGTATTCAGCTGGGACGTGCAGGTTGCCCCGGAAAGATCCGAAACGCCCTTGGCGTCCGCGTAGTCCCCGTCCGCCTTTACCAGCGTGATGATGGACGCATAGTAATAGGGCTCGGAGAAATCTACCATCTCCAGGCGCTCGGACGTGATGGACTGGCCCGCGATCACGCAGTCAACGGTTCCGGACTGCACCGCCGGCACCAGGGAATCCCAGTCCAGCTTCACGATCTCCAGATCGTAGCCGAGCTCCTCGCAGATGTGCTTTGCCATCATCACGTCGTAGCCGTATGCGTAATCCGGGCTGTCCGCGATGGGAACCGCGCCGTTGGAATCGTCCGGCTGCGTCCAGTTGTAGGGCGCGTATCCGCACTCCATGGCCACGCGCAGAACCTTTCCTTCTTCCGCATTCGCCGCCGTCGCCGCTCCGAGCGCAAGCGCCATTGTCATCGCACAGCCTGCTGCCGCTTTCATCATTGTCTTTTTCATAATCTTCCTCATCCTCCATTGTATTTTCTGATACTTTTGGGCAAAGCCCCATGTTTCCGGCTTTGTCCTTTTCAGACATTATACCGACTTTTATAAGGGAAATCAATGCAAACAGCCTTTTTTTACACAGAAAAAAATGGGGATGTCAATTTAAAATACAAATTATATTCCCTTCATCCCCAATTTTTCTGACGGATCAGTCCCGGAATATGTGGATGCAGACGCCCTCCGCGGTTCCCTCCACCGTGCCCTGCAGCTTCGCCTCCTCCATCCAGGAGAGGGAGACGCTGTCCGTCACGATCACGGGGCGGGTGCGCATCCCGTCCTTCGTATCTTCCCCGTTGTTCTCAATAAACAGCCTGCACGGTTTCCGGGCGTCGTCCGTGCCCTCCAGCATGTACCGGGCCGAGAGCCTCCCCAGCCTTCCCGGCGCGTATGTCTGGGTGTCCACGCCGCCCGGCAGGATGGTCCCCGAAAAGTACGGCCCGTCCGCCGTGCCGGAAAAGGACACCATGCACACGCTGCTCTTCTGCCCTTTTACGTCCATTGCCCCGTCTATGGTCACGTGCACCGTCAGGATCTCTTCCATTTTTTCACACTCCTGCCGCCGCGCCGTCTCCGCACCGATCCTGCATGAACTTAAGGGCCAGGCGGATCGCCTCCGTCCGCTTTTTTGGGCTGAACCCGTGCCCCTCCCCCGGAAATACCGCCAGTTCGGCGTTCTCATAAGCTTCTTTTGCGCGCTCCGAATAGGACAGCGGCACGATCTCGTCCCGGTCGCCGTGGATGATCAGCACGCCCCCGGTATATCTTGAGATCTCCTGAAACACGTCCATCCCGTGCACCGACAGGAAAAAGCCCCTGCCCAGGGTCATGCCCCAAAACTCCATCTCCTCCGGGATCGCCTCCCGATCCGGCAGCCGTTTGGTCCAGTCGTGGGGAATGCAGAGCGCCGGAAAATACATGGCAAGCCCGCGGATCTCTTCCGGGCGCGCGGCCGCCGCCAGCGCACTCACAAACCCGCCCTGGCTCGCGCCCAGCAAAAAGATGCGCTCCCGGTCCACATATTCCAGGGACTGCACATAGGAGAGCACCGCCAGCAGGTCGTCCCGCTCGGTGCCGATGGTCATATCCACCGTCTTTCCGCTGCTCTTTGAGCGCGGCGTGCCGCCGCAGAAATCGTAGGCGACAGCCACAAATCCGTGAGACGCGAACGTCCGCCCCTCCTCCGCGTAGTCCTGATAAGAGCCGTTGTAGCCGTGGCTCATGATGACGGCGGGGCGTTTCCCCTCCGCTTTCGGAAGATACATCTCCCCGTAAATCTGCCCGCCCTCGCGCGGGATCGTCACCGGCTTAGCCGGCGTGGCGCGATCACTCATACTACTCTCCACCTTTTTGATTTTTTCATAAAATAGATCACAAACAAGACCGCCGTGCAGATCCAGGAGACCGGATAGTTCAGCACGATGGTCACAAGCGACGGCCTGAGAGGCACCACCGCAAAGATCCACACAATGCGGAACAGGCAGACGCCGAACATGGTCAGCAGCATGGGGATCATCACGTCGCCCACCGCGCGCAGCGCGCCGGAAAATATCTCAATAAAGCTGAACACAAAATAGCACGGCGCGATCACACCCATCAGGCTGCTCCCGATCCGCACCACGTCCGCGTCCTGCGTAAAGATGCCGAAGAGCGGCGCGCGGAACACAAAGAGCAGCACGCTGATCAGCACGGAAAAGACCTGGTGCATGCCCAGGCAGATCCAGGTGCCCTGGCGCATCCTGTCATACCGCCCTGCGCCGTAATTCTGCCCGATAAAAGTGGTAATGGAGATGCCGAACGCCCCGTTGATCATCCAGAAGACGGAGTCCAGTTTGCCCTCCGCCGCCCAGGCCGCCGTGGCGTCCGTGCCAAACCCGTTGATGGCCGTCTGGATGATGATATTGGAGAGGCTGTACATCACGGATTGAAATCCTCCCGGAAGTCCGATGAGCAGCTGCGATCTCAGGTTCCGTTTCTGGATGGATATTTTTCTGAGCTCCAACTTGTAAATGTCGTCCGATTTTACCAGCGCCCTCGTGACCAGGAACGCGCTGAACACCTGGGAGATGGCTGTGGCGATGGCTACGCCGCCCACGCCCAGCTTCAGCACCACCACCATCACAAGGTCCATCACAATGTTCAGCAGGCAGCAGATGATCAGATAATACAGCGGCCTTCTGGAATCGCCCAGGGCGCGCAGAATGCCGGATCCGATGTTATAGATAAACACGAAGGTAATGCTGGCAAAATAGATCCGCAGATAGAGCGCGGAGCCTGCCATCAGCTCCTCGGGCGTGTTCATGAGGCGCAGCATGGCGGGTGCGAGAAAGATTCCCAGCACGGTAAACGCAAGGCCGCCCGCCAGGGAAAAGGCATAGGCGGTGTGCAGGGAATCGTTCAGGTTTTTTGCATCGTTCGCCCCGTAAAACTGGGAGACCACAACCCCCGCCCCGGCGGAAAGCCCGGTAAAGAAGCCCACCACCAGGTTGACCGTCTGTCCGGAGGAACCTCCCACACAGGCCAGGGCCTCCTTTCCCACAAACCGGCCCACAATGACCATGTCCACCGTATTGTAGAGCTGCTGAAAAAACGTGCCCAGCAAAATGGGAAAGAAAAAAGCAAGAAGCTGTTTCCAGATCACGCCCTCCGTGATCTGATGCGCGGCGCTTTTTGCCTTTGGCATAGATAATTCCTCCTTTGGAATCCTGCGGTAAAATTTCTTTGCCTAAAGAGCATACTACAATTCGTGCGCGAATGCAATGGGGAGATGAAAAAGAAGACGGTCCGGCTGTCAGGAACTGACAGGGGGGAAACCGCCTTCTCTTAAAACTCCTGTTTTGTGCTTTCCCGCACAGGAAAAAGAATTATTTGTAATTCACGATCTGACCGAACTCTTCCTTCAGGGAAGCGCCGCCCACCAGGCCGCCGTCGATGTCCGGCTGCGCGAACAGATCTGGAGCGGTCTTCGCGTTTACGGAGCCGCCGTACTGGATGCGGATCGCCGCCGCGGTGTCCGTGTCGTAGATCTCCGCGATGCAGTCGCGGATGCCCTTGCAGACTTCCTGCGCCTGCTCGGTGGTAGCAGTCTTGCCGGTGCCGATGGCCCAGATGGGCTCATAGGCGATGACAGCCGTCTTGGCCTGCTCCGCGGTCACGTTCAGGAAGCCCACCTTTACCTGCTGGCGGATCCAGTCCATGGTAATGCCCTGCTCTCTCTGCTCCAGAGACTCGCCGCAGCACATGATCGGCGTGATGCCGTGCTCAAACGCCTTGAGCATCTTCTTGTTAACGGACTCGGAGGTCTCCGCGAAATACTCGCGCCTCTCGGAGTGGCCCAGGACCACATATTTCACGCCGGCGTCCGTCAGCATGTTCGGGGAGATCTCGCCCGTGAAGGCTCCCTTCTCCTCAAAATACATATTCTCCGCACCCACCTGGATGTTGGAGCCCTTCGCGGCCTCCACTACCGGGATGATGTCGATGGCCGGAACGCAGAACACCACGTCCGCCTCATCGTTCTTTACCAGCGGCTTTAAGGTCTCCACCAGTTTTACCGCTTCCGTCGGCGTCATGTTCATTTTCCAGTTGCCGGCGATGATTTTCTTTCTTGCCATGTCTTGCTCTCCTTTTCCTTCTATCGCATACCGTTTTTCGCGGACAGCGCAGATCTGCGCTGTGATCTTTCCCGCGCCGTATCTTATTTGTCGTTTGCCGCAGCCACGCCCGGCAGCTCCTTGCCTTCCAGGAACTCCAGGGAAGCGCCGCCGCCCGTAGAAATGTGGCTCATCTTATCGCCGAATCCCAGCTGGTTGACCGCAGCCGCGGAATCGCCGCCGCCGATGATGGTGGTTGCGTCGGTTTCCGCCAGGGATTTCGCAACCGCGATGGTGCCCTTCGCAAGGATGGGGTTCTCAAACACGCCCATCGGGCCGTTCCACACAACCGTCTTCGCGCTCTTTACCGCGTCCGCGTAGAGCTTCGCGGTCTCGGTGCCGATATCCAGACCCATCCTGTCGGCCGGGATGGCGTCGGAAGAAACCACGGAAACCTCGATCGGGGCGTCGATGGGATCCGGGAAGGACGCCGCAATGGTGGTGTCCACCGGAAGGAGCATGGTCTTGCCAAGCTTCTCGGCCTTTGCCATCATTTCTTTGCAGTAATTGATCTTCTCATCGTCCACCAGGGAGGTGCCCACCTCGAGGCCCTTGGCCTTCAGGAAGGTGTAGGCCATGCCGCCGCCGATGATCAGGGTATCGCATTTCTCCAGCAGGTTGGAGATGACGTTCAGCTTGTCCGCCACCTTCGCGCCGCCCAGGATCGCCACAAAGGGTCTTACCGGGTTCTCCACGGCGTTGCCCAGGAAATCGATCTCTTTCTGCATCAGGTAGCCAACCACGGAGGTCTTCACATACTCTGTCACGCCCACGTTGGAGCAGTGCGCCCTGTGCGCGGTGCCGAACGCGTCGTTCACAAACACATCCGCCAGGGAAGCCAGCTCTTTGCTGAACGCCTCGCCGTTCTTGGTCTCCTCCGCGCGGTAGCGGGTGTTCTCCAGAAGGATCACATCGCCGTCCTTCATGGCCTCCACGGCTGCCTTTGCGTTCGGGCCAACCACTTCCGGATCCGCCGCAAACTTCACTTCCTGGCCGAGCAGCTCGGAAAGGCGGGCCGCCACAGGTGCCAGAGAAAGCTCGGGCTTCGGCTCTCCCTTCGGCTTGCCCAAATGAGAGCAGAGGATGATCTTGCCGCCGTCATTGATCAGCTTCTTGATGGTGGGCAGAGCCGCCACCAGACGGTTTTCATCCGTGATCTTGCCGTCCTTTAACGGCACGTTGAAATCGCAGCGGACCAGAACCTTCTGACCCTTTACGTTAATATCGTCAACAGATTTCTTGTTCAGTCCCATGACTAAAACCTCCTTATAACATTCATGATCTCCTGCAACATAGGAAAACGGGGCCCGGTCCAAAGACCGGACCCCTGATAGGTCTTCTGAAAACTTATTTCAGCTCGCTGAAGTACTTGATCGTGCGAACCATCTGGCTCACGTAGGAATTCTCGTTGTCATACCAGGAAACAACCTGTACCTGGGATGTACCGTCCTCCAGATTCACTACCATGGTCTGGGTAGCGTCGAACAGAGAACCATATCTCATACCAATGACATCGCTGGATACGATCTCATCTGTGTTGTAGCCGAAGGACTCGGTAGCCTGGGCCTTCATAGCCGCGTTGATGCCCTCAACGGTAGCTTTGCCCTTTACAACCGCGTTCAGGATCGTGGTGGAACCTGTCGGGGTCGGAACACGCTGTGCAGCGCCGATCAGCTTGCCGTTCAGTTCCGGGATGACCAGGCCGATCGCCTTTGCAGCGCCGGTGCTGTTGGGAACGATGTTGCAGGCGCCTGCACGGCTTCTTCTCAGATCGCCTTTTCTCTGCGGGCCGTCCAGGATCATCTGGTCGCCTGTGTAAGCGTGGATGGTGCACATGATACCGGACTCGATCGGCATATAGTCGTTGAGAGCCTTTGCCATCGGAGCCAGGCAGTTCGTGGTGCAGGAAGCTGCGGAGATAACCGTATCATCCGGCTTCAGCGTGGTGTGGTTTACATTGTAAACGATGGTCGGAAGATCGTTTCCAGCCGGAGCAGAAATAACAACCTTGCGTGCGCCTGCCTTGATGTGTGCCTCTGCTTTTGCCTTGGAGGTATAGAAACCGGTGCACTCCAGAACAACGTCAACGCCGATCTCGCCCCACGGAAGCTGGGAAGCGTCCGCCATTGCGTAGATCTTGATCTCTTTGCCGTCCACTGTGATGGAATCCTCGCCTGCGCTCACCTTGTCAGCCAGCTCGTACTTTCCCTGTGAAGAGTCATACTTCAGCAGATGTGCAAGCATCTTCGGGCTTGTCAGATCGTTGATAGCCACTACTTCATAACCTTCAGCACCAAACATCTGTCTGAATGCCAGACGACCGATACGGCCAAAACCATTGATTGCTACTTTTACTGCCATAATCGCAATTCCTCCTAAATTGTGTTTTTCTATTGCATCCGCAGACCGCGGACTGTTTCCGTTTCCAGACTTTGTGAAAGAAACGTCAACCTTATGCTTTATTCTACCCAATTTATCCCAAAAATTCAAGATATATTTTACAAAATTTTACGGCGGCGCCGCCGCAAAAATTTGTGCACATAGGACACAGCGGCCCGCGCCCCTACAGAGGGATAAACTCCGGCTTTCTCTCTCGGAAGACCGCATAGCAGTCAAAGCCGCAGTCCAGCAGGATCTCCCTCACCCGGCCGAACTCGTCCGCGATCTGTTCCGGCGCGTGGGCGTCGGATCCCACCGTGACCAGGCTGCCGCCCATCCGGCGGTAGGCGCGTATGATCTCCGGGCAGGGGTTCGTGATGCCGAGGCCCCGCTTATAACCCCCGGAATTAATCTCCAGGCCGATGCCGCGCCCGATGAGGACCTCCAGGATAGGGTCGATGACATCGCGGTATTTCTCATAAGAAAAATACCGGTTCTTGTTCGGGCCGTAGCGCACGACATAGTCCAGGTGCCCGTACACGTCGACGTCGGCGAAGGCGTCCAGGTTTTCCAGAACGCTCTCGAAATAGCGCCGGTAGGCCTCCTCCTCCGTGCGCCCCTCGTAGTACACCGGATAGTAGGGGTCGATCCCGTCCACGATGTGGGAGGACCCGATGACGAAGTCAAACTCATAGGCGCGCACAAATTCTTCCAGGAACCCGCGCAGGCGCGGCTCGATGCCCACCTCGATGCCGAAAAGCAGTTCGATCTCGTTTTGGTACTTTTCTTTCAGCGCGCCAAACCCTTTCCGGTACGCCTCCATGTCCACCTCGAAGCTGAGTCCGTCGGTCACGATATCCTTGTCCATGTGCTCCGTAAAGCACATGGTCCGCAGACCCAGGGCGATCCCCCTTTGGATCATCTGCTCCATGGGCGCGCGGGAGTCCCCCGAAAAATCCGAGTGCAGATGGCTGTCTGTCAAAATCATATGATCGTCCCTCCTCCCAGCACATGCTCTCCGTCGTAAAACACCACGGCCTGTCCCGGCGTGGCGGCCCGCTGGGGCTCGTCAAACAGGCACTCGACGCGGTCCTCCCCCGCCATGCGGATGACCGCCGGCGCGCCTCTGTGTTTGTAGCGGATCTTGGCCGTGACCCGCACCTCGCCCTCAATGCCCGGCACCGACATGAAATTCAGGCGGTCTGCAAACAGGCGGCGGGAAAACAGCTCCTCGTTCTCCCCCACCACCACCTCGTTGGTCTGCGGCCGCAGGCCGGTCACAAACACACGGTGCCCCATGGGAAGCCCGAGGCCCCGCCTCTGCCCGATGGTGTAATGGGAGATGCCGCGGTGGCGTCCCAGGACGGTCCCGTCCCCCGTCACAAAATTGCCCTCCGGCGCTTTTTCGCCGGAATACGTCTCGATGAAGGAGGCGTAGTCGCCGTCCGGCACGAAGCAGATCTCCTGGCTGTCCGGCTTTTGGGCCACCGCAAGCCCCAGCTCCTGTGCCATGCCGCGGATCTCGTCCTTCCGGTACTCGCCCACGGGCATCAGCGTGTGGGCCAGCTGCTCCTGGGTCAGGCTGTAGAGCGCGTAGGTCTGGTCTTTCTCGGCCGTCGCCGAGCTGCACACAGTGTAGCGGCCGTTTGCGAGCCGCCGCACCCTGGCGTAATGGCCGGTGGCGATGTAGTCCGCCCCGATCGCGAGGCTGCGCTGCAGAAGCGACTCCCACTTCACATAGCGGTTGCAGGCGATGCAGGGATTGGGCGTTCTGGCACACAAATATTCCGAGACAAAGTAATCCATTACTTTTTCCCGGAACTGCTGCTTAAAGTTCATCACATAATAGGGGATGTCCAGCTGCATGGCCACGCGCCTGGCGTCGTCCACCGCGCTCAGGCCGCAGCAGCCGCCCTGTTCCGCCGCGGCCGCGCCATCCTCATCCTGCCAGATCTGCATGGTCACGCCGATGACGTCGTAGCCCTGCTCCTTTAAGAGCCATGCCGCGACGGAGGAATCCACTCCGCCCGACATGCCCACCACAACCTTTTTCTTCATCAATATTCTTCTTCCTCGTCCTCTTCCCCTTCGTGGATGTCGGACTTCGGCTTTTTAAGGCCCTCGATCTGGATGCCGTGCTTCTGCGCGTAATCCCACAGCGCCGCGTGGATGGCCTCCTCCGCCAGCAGAGAGCAGTGCACCTTCACGGGGGGAAGTCCGTCCAGGGCCTCCATCACGGCCTTGTTGGTAACCTGCAGCGCCTCCTGGATGTTCTTTCCCTTTACCAGCTCGGTGGCCATGCTGCTGGTGGCCACGGCCGCGCCGCAGCCGAAGGTTTTGAATTTCACGTCCTGAATGATCCCGTTCTCGTCAATGTCCAGGTACATGCGCATGATGTCGCCGCACTTTGCGTTTCCCACGGTGCCCACGCCGCTGGCGTTCTCGATCTCTCCCATGTTCCTGGGATTCTGAAAGTGGTCCATCACTTTTTCACTGTACATTTTTTCTTTCTCCTCCATTCTTTTTCACAAAATCCTCATAGAGCGGCGACATGCTGCGCAGCCGCTCCACGATCTTCTTGATGGTCTCGACGACAAAATCCAGATCCTCCTTCGTGGTCTCCTCGCTTAAGGTAAGGCGAAGGGAGCCGTGCGCGATCTCGTGGGGAAGCCCGATGGCCAGAAGCACGTGCGACGGATCCAGGCTGCCCGACGTGCAGGCGGAGCCGCTGGAGCCGCAGATTCCCTCCATATCCAGCATGATCAGCAGAGATTCCCCCTCGATGAACTGGAAGCTGAAATTCGCGTTGTTGGGAAGCCTTTTTACGCGGTCCCCGTTCAGGCGCGTGTAGGGCACTTCCTTCAGCACGCGGCCGATCAGATAGTCCCGCAGCTGCGCTTCCTTTGCCGTGCGCTCCGCCATGGACTGCGCCGCCAGCTTTGCGGCCTCGCCTAAGCCTACGATGGCCGGGATGTTCTCCGTGCCGGCGCGCCTCTTTCTCTCCTGCGCGCCGCCGTGCACGAACGAGCGAATCTTCACGCCCTTGCGGATGTACAGAAATCCGATGCCCTTCGGGCCGTTCAGCTTGTGGCCGCTGGCGCTCAGCATATCGATGTGGCACTCGTCCACATTGATGGGCAGCTGGCCGAAGGCCTGCACCGCGTCCGTGTGGAACAGGATGCCTTGCTCGTGCGCGATCTGCCCGATCTCCCGGATGGGCTGCACGGTGCCGATCTCGTTGTTGGCAAACATGACGCTGATCAGGATGGTGTCCGGGCGGATGGCTTTTTTCAGCTCATCCAGCTTGATGATGCCGTTCTCGTCCACATCCACATAGGTCACGGAGTAGCCATTTTTCTCCAGGTACTCGCAGGTGTGCAAAATAGCGTGGTGCTCGATCTTGGAAGTAATAATGTGCTTTCCTTTTGCCGCGTACGCCTCCGCGGTGGCCTTTAAGGCCCAGTTGTCCGACTCGGAGCCGCCCGCCGTGAAGTAGATCTCGTTTGCCTGCGCCCCGAGGACGTCCGCGATGATGTCCCGCGCGTTGTTCATAGCCTTCTTGCTCTCTGTGCCCAGTTCGTAGATCGTGGACGCGTTCCCGTAAAACTCCGTAAAATACGGGAGCATGGCCTCCACCACCTTCGGCGACGTCCTGGTCGTCGCCGCATTGTCCAGATAAATGATCTTTTTCATGTCCATCCCACCTCAATTCTCACATTTTACGGCGTCGCAGCCGCTGCGCTCGCGCGCCTTTTTACTCTCGGAGACCAGCTGATCCAGCCTGATCTCGTCCACCGCCTCGGTAATGCTCTCGTTGATCCGCTGCCACACATATTTGGTCACGCACAGATCCGCGCCCTCGCAGCCGGGCTCCTCCTTCAGACCCGGGCACTCCACGGCGTCCAGGTTTCCCTCCAGGGCCCGCAGAACGTCGCCCACGGAGATCTCGGAAGCCGGCTTTGCCAGCCGGTACCCGCCCTGCGCGCCCCGGGCGCTGGCGATGAGCCCCGCCTTGCGCAGCTTTCCGAACAGCTGCTCCAGGTAGCTCTCCGAGATGCCCTGCCGGGACGCCACGCTGCTGATGGGGATCGCCTCGTTCTCGCTGTACAGGGCCAGATCGATCAGCGCGCGCAGCCCGTATCTTCCCTTTGTGGATAGTTTCATGCCGTCACCTCTGCATCTTTCTTCTTTAAATCCGACTATTTTACTCGGGTTTGTCCGTAAAGACTATAGCATGCATTTCCGGTTCTGTCAAGCCTTGCGCGCGAATATATTGCAGGGAAGAAAACATTCGGGGGGAACCGCATGTCAAAGAAGCACACCATCCTGAACGGCGCGGCCATCCTGACCTGTGCAGGCTTTGCCGGACGCATCATCGGCTTTTTTTACAGGATATTCCTGTCGCGCGCCATCGGTGCCGAGGGAGTGGGCGTTTACCAGCTGATCTTTCCGCTGTACGCCCTTTCTTTCTCCCTGACGGTCTCCGGCATCCAGACCTCCATCTCGCACTTTGTCTCCGCCAAGACCGCCTCCGGGGACCGGGGCGGCGCGCGGAAGATCTTTCACATCGGCCTGGTCCTGTCCGTGTCCCTGTCGCTGCTGGTCTCCTTCCTGCTGCTGCGCTACCACGCCGTGCTCGCAGAGAGCTTTGTAAAAGAGCCCAGAAGCTCCGATCTTCTGCGGCTTCTGGCCTACGCGGTGCCCTTCGGCTCCATCCACGCCTGCATCAACGGCTACTACTACGGCCTGCGGCAGGTAAAGGTGCCGGCCGCCATCGAGGTGCTGGAGCACGCGGTGCGCATGGGAAGCGTCATGTTCCTCTGCCGCATGTTCGCCCTGCGCGGCATCGCCGTCACCCCGGCGGTGGCGGTGTACGGCATCGTCGCGGAGGAATTCTGCGCGGCCGTGGTATCCTCCGCGGCCCTGACTTTCCATTTTTCCTCCCAGCCGTCCCTGCCAAAAGCCGCGCATCGTCTGACCCATTACCTGACGGAGCTTTTGATCCTCTCCACCCCGCTCACCCTGAACCGTGTGCTGATCAACGTGCTGCAGAGCATCGAGGCCCTCCTCATTCCCCTGCAGCTTCGGCTGTACGGCATGAGCGGCTCCGCCTCCTTAAGCGTTTACGGCGTGCTCACGGGCATGGCGCTGCCCCTCGTGATGTTTCCCACCGCCCTTACCTCCTCCCTGTGCACCATGCTGCTGCCCGTCATCTCGGAGGCAAAGGCCACCGGACGGCTTTCTTCCATCGCCCCGTCCATCCGCAAGCTCTGCCTGTCCTGTCTCGCCCTGGGACTATTCTGTTTTTGCGCGTGCTTCTTCCTCGGCGGCCCCCTCGGGAACCTTTTGTTCCACAGCGAGCTGGCAGGCTCCTTTATCCGCGCCCTGGCGTGGATCTGCCCGCTGCTCTACTTAAACCCGGCTCTGTTCGCCATTCTGAACGGCCTGGAAAAGACGGCCCAGGTCTTTTTATACAATCTCATGGCCGTCAGCGTCCGCATCGGGTTTATCGTGTTCGCCATCCCAAAGATCGGCATAAGCGGCTATTTTTTTGGAACCCTGGCCAACCAGGCACTCCTCTTTTTGCTGACGGCCCGCGGGATCCGCAAAAGCCTTCACGACAGCGCGCCGGCAGCATAGGATTCCGCCTGCGGGATCCTCCGCCTGCGGCGGGCCGCGCCAGCGACATCTTCCCATCCGCCGCAGTGCGATCCTGCGGCGTGTTTTTGTGTCACAGGAAATCCAACGGAATTTCCTGTGACGCAAAAAATCTCCGGGCAGCGGCGGGCATCCCGCCGTCGTCCGGAGACTCTCTGTCTTTTCTGTTTTATCTGTCATCGCGGCGGATCTGCCGCCAGACCGCCCGGCTCACTGCAGCCGTCCGTTCTCGTCCACATAGCGCGACCCTACCCAGGTATCTTTCGCCATATTTCCATTGCCGTAGAAATAATACCAGCCGTACTTGCCGCTCTCGTCCTTCATGCAGACCCACTTTTTCTCCGCGTAGGTGCCGTCCGCCTGCATATATTTGGTGCCGCCGTCCGTCTCCTCAAGGCCCTGCTCGGCGTCCGGGTCGTACCCGTCCACCCTGCTTCCGTCTTCGCCGTAGTAGGTCTCGCCGTCGTAGCCGTTCTCAAGCATCTGCCCGTTGGCCTGCAGGTAGTGCCCGTTCTTAGTGCGGTTTTTGTACATCCTGCCGTTGGCGTCAAAATAGTACCAGTGCCATTCCCCGTCAGACGCCTTTGTGGTCAGTTTGTGCCAGCCGGTCAGCATATAGCCGTTCTCGTCAAAGCAGTAGGTGTAGACGCGCCCATTGCTGCGGAGGTTCTTGAATGCCCAGCGCAGATACGCATAGCGCCCGCCGCGGATATCCCTTCCCCGTATGTATTCTGTCTTGGAAGTATAATAGCGGTAATAGAGCTTTGTCCTGCCGTCCTCGCGCACGGCAACCCTGCGGAACCCCGCACTGGCCGTCACAGACGGAACCAGGACGAGCAGCAGCATGAGCACCGCAAATACAGCGGCCTTTCGCACCCTCTCCATAAAAACACCTCTTTGCCGAAACCCGGACATGTTGTGCCGGTCTGTCAGATCATCTTTTTTTCAGTATGGCACAAACCCCGGCAATTGGCAAGATAAATATTCTGAACATTTTCTGAATGGATTCTGCTCCAGGAACCGGCAGCGGCCAGTTCTGTCCCCGCCCGGATGTCCGCCGGACGGGGACGGCCCCGGAAACGCCGGATAAAACTCAGGACTGCTGCAAGATATCCGGCAGGCAGACCATGCCGGGTATCTTTTGCGGCGCCCCTAAAAATTCTGTCCGGGAATCTCGCAGCCCTGCGCCTGCGCGAAGATAGATCTGACGTGCGCCACTTCCTCCGCCGTCGCCTTTGCGGCCGGAACGTAGTACTGCTTGCTTCTGGCGATCTGGTAGATCTCCTCCTGCGACGTCTCGC
Organism: uncultured Marvinbryantia sp.; assembly: GCA_947630735.1. GTDB lineage: Bacteria > Bacillota > Clostridia > Lachnospirales > Lachnospiraceae > Marvinbryantia. The sequence goes on along the minus strand of CANRIR010000023.1, from coordinate 15,517 downwards.
ACTGGTTGCGGAACTGCTTCAGCATCTGCTTGAGCTCCCTGTTCTCCGTCTGGGGGATCATCTCCCCATAGCGCACCAGTTCCCCGTTGATACCCGCCAGGGTATCTGATACCATTGTCTTTTCGTCCATGACTGTCCCTCCTTGTGTGGTCGTGCTACTGTAAGAATTTCATGAGCTGCTGTTTGGATTCCATCGCGCTCTGCGCAGATTTCTGGAAAAACTGCTTGACGGACGGATCGGTTGCCTGTGACGCGTACGCGGTCATCTTGCACTGCGTGGTGGAGAACCCGCCAATCAGATGGCGCAGGTTCTGCAGATCGAGTTCTGAAATTTCTGCCATAATAAAAGCCCTCCTTATCGACATATCGTTACAGGAACTAGTATGCCGGTAAGAAGGGCTTTTTATTCTGAAATAAGGATCGATTTTTTTACTTACGCCAGCCAGTTGTACATCTCCGCGTACTTGTCCGCGGAAGCCTTCCAGGAGAAGTCCGCCGCCATGGCGCGGTCGATCATCTTGTTCCACTCGCGCTTTTTGTCCACATATACGGAGTGGGCGTAGCGGATGGTGTTGTACATCTCGTGGGCGTTGTAGTTGCAGAAGCTGAATCCCGTGCCCGTGCCCTCGTACTCGTTGTAGGGCTGCACGGTGTCCTTGAGGCCGCCCGTCTCGCGCACGATGGGAAGCGTGCCGTAGCGCAGGCTCATCAGCTGGCTCAGTCCGCACGGCTCAAACAGCGACGGCATGAGGAATGCGTCGGACGCCGCGTAGATCTTGTGGGACATCGCCTCGGAGTAATAGATCTGGGCCGAAACCTTGTCCGGATATTTCCACGCGAAATGGCGGAACATGTTCTCGTAGCGCTCCTCGCCCGTGCCCAGGACCACGATCTGCCAATCCTGCTGGCACATCTCCTCCATCATGTAGGCGATGAGGTCAAACCCCTTCTGGTCCGTGAGGCGGGACACGATGCCGATCATAAACATCTTATCGTTCTGGCGCAGCCCCAGCTCTTTCTGCAGGGCGATCTTGTTCTTGATCTTCTCCTTGCGGAATGTGCGGGCGTTGTAGGTCTTCTCGATCATGGTGTCGGTGTCCGGATTGTACTCGTCGTAGTCGATGCCGTTCACGATGCCGCGCAGGTCGTGGGAGCGGGCCATCAGAAGACCGTTCAGGTTCTCCCCGTAGAACGGCGTCTTGATCTCCTCCGCGTAGGTGGGGCTCACGGTGGTCAGCACGTCCGCGTACACCAGGCCGCCCTTTAAGTAGTTGGCGTCCCCGTAGGCCTCCAGTTTATCCGGCGTGAAATAGTAGTCCGGCAGGCCGGTGATGTTCTTGACCGTCTTGACGTCCCACACGCCCTGGAACTTCAGGTTGTGGATGGTCATGATGGATTTCATGTTGGCGAAGAACGGGCCGTCGTGGAACTTATCCTTCAAAAACACGGGGATCAGGCCCGTCTGCCAGTCGTGGCAGTGCACGATGTCCGGCTGGAAGCCGATGACCGGCAGGGCCGACAGCGCCGCCTTTGAGAAGAAAGCAAATTTTTCTATATCTTCAAAAATATTTCCGTAGGGTTTGAAACCGGAAAAATAATATTCGTTATCAATAAAATAAAACTGCACTCCGTCATAGACCGTTTCCAGAATACCTACATATTGGGTTCTCCAGCCCAGATCCATGTAAAAATGAGCGACATAGTTTAACCGGTTCTTCAGATCATCGCGCATGCAAAGATATTTCGGAAGAATCACGCGCACGTCAAATTCATCTTTACTCAGGTATTTCGGGAGCGAGCCTACCACATCCGCCAGTCCTCCTGTTTTGATAAACGGAACACCCTCTGATGCAACAAAAAGAATTTTTTTCATGGAAACCTCCCGTCACGTTTGATACCTGTAGTATAACCTAATTTCTCCAAAAGCGCAACTAAAAACCTCAAAATCCATCATTGTGCCGGCTGAAAATTCACATCCACGATGCAGATCTCGGATCTGGTCCCCACGCGCATGAAGGGCCCGAACACGCCCAGCCCGGAGGTCACGATGTTGTGCATGTTCCCTTTTTTCAGATAACCGCAGGAATTCTCCCACATCAGGCTGACCGTAAGATTGAAGGGGAAGATCTGGCCGTCGTGGGTGTGCCCGCACAGATCCAGGTCCACGCCGGCGTCCGCAAGCTCGGAAAGCTCCCGCGGCTCGTGGTCGAGGACGACGACGGGCTTTGTAAGATCCATGTCCGCCGTGATCTCCTGCGGCGTTTTCCGCACATCGATGCCGCGCCCCGGCCGCTCGTAATCCGGCCGCCCGTAAAGATAAAACGCGCCGCCGATCAGAACCGCCTCGTCCCGCAAAAGCCGGATATCAGCCTTTTCCAGGAGCTCATCCATGCGGATGTCGCTCTGCTTTTTCCCGGAAGAGGAAAACGTGAAGCCCGCCAGGATGGGCTCCTCGATGTCGTGGTTGCCGTAGCAGGCGTACACGCCGTAGGTGCTCTCTAACCCCGACAGGATCTGCGCAAGCTCCTCGGGATCCTCCAGGGCCTCATACTGGTTGTCGAAAATATCCCCGGCGATCACCACAAGGTCCGGCTGTTCCGCGTTGATCTTCTCCACCATCGTTTTCATACTGCCGTTGCTGATGTTATACCCCAGGTGCAGATCCGCCACCAGCGCGATGCGCAGGGGATCCTGCGGGATATCGCAGGCCTTTTCCACTGTCACCTCATAGCGCGTGGTGCGGATGATGCGGGCGTTGACGATGCCCCACACGCTCAGGGCCAGGACCACCGCCGCGCAGACGCCGCCCGCCGCCGCAAGGCCGTGCCGGGAGTACAAAAATTCTTTCGGAAAGCCCGGTATCCTGCGCAGGATAAAGCGCAGGATCAGCGCCGCCCCGATGGTCAGCGTCATGTAGAGAAGCACGCCCAGCCAGTAATTGCTGATGAGCTTCATGGCCCGCTGCAGCCTGGAGGGCGGCAGGAAAAAGGCGATGAGAAGACTGGACGCAAAAAAGGCGTACAGGAGCACCACCGCCGAACGCGCCCAGACTGTGCGGAACGCGCCGGAACAGGCTCCCATCCACCTTAATATCCAGATAAGCTGTACGATATTCCACGCCACATACAGCGGCGATAAATAAACTGCTGTCATTTGTCTGCTGCTCCATTCTCTTTTGTAGTAAGATCCGCCGGGGATCTTCAGCGGTTTTTATATTCCAGGCGCACCTTGTCGGCGATCAGCGCGATAAACTCCGAGTTTGTGGGCTTGCCCTTTCCCCCGTTTACCGTATAGCCGAACAGCTCATCGATGGTGTCCATCTTTCCCCTGCTCCACGCCACCTCGATGGCGTGCCGGATGGCCCGCTCCACGCGGCTTGGCGTGGTCTGGTGCTTCTTCGCGATCATGGGGTAGAGGATCTTGGTGATGGAGTTGAGCATCTCCATGTCGCTCACCGACATGATGATGGCATCCCGCAGATACTGGTAGCCCTTGATGTGCGCCGGGACGCCGATCTCGTGGATGATGTTGGTCACATCCGTCTCCAGGTTGCGCTCAATGTATTCGTTCTTGCTCTCGTAGGCATTGACTTTGCGCACCTCCGCAAAATTGCGCTCCCGCTCCCGCTGGCGCACATGCTTGATGCGGTTGATGATCATCTCGTTGTCGAACGGCTTTAATATGTAGTAGTCCGCGCCCAGGTCGAAGGCGTCCTCCGTGATCTTCTCCTGGCTCACCGCCGTGATCACGATAAACGCCGGGTGCTTTTTGATCCCCGTGTCCATGTTGATCCTGCGCATCACATTGAGCCCGTCCCCCTTCGGCATGATGATATCCAGAAGGACGACGTCCGGTTCTTTCTGCCTGATGATCGCTTCGAGATCCTCCCCGTTGCCCGCTTTTCCGACCACTTCCAGTTCTTTGTCGCTGCTGACAATGCTCTCCAGAAGCGCTAGCATCCTCTCATTGTCGTCCGCGATCGCCACATGTAATTTTTCCAAAAGTCCGCCCTCCGATTATTTCTTTTGCTATATTATATCTGCAATTGAACGCCGGAATCAAGAAATTTCCATCGTAATCATTCGACATTTTTCGGCATGCGCTCCGACACGCGCTCCCCGATGCGCCGCTCTTTTTCCAGGTATTCCGCGCGCATCTGCTCGTGTTCCGCCCGGATCTCCTCAAAAAGTCCCTGGGCGGAAAGCCGCGCCGCGCCCGCGCCCCAGATGATCATCTGCTCCAGGGCGTCGGAGGTGGCCACCGTCACGCGGTAGTCCTTCGCGATCCGGTGCACCGTCTTTTCGATGTACTGGTCGGCGGTCTCCGCCTCCTTCGTGTACACCACATAAATATTGTGGTACTTCTGCACCGAGCCGACTCCGCCCTCCACTTTGTACGCGTCAAACACCAGGATGACCGTATTTCCGCGGCGGCCCTGGTAGTTGCAGAGAATATCCATCAGCTTACCCCTGGCGCTCTCGATGTTGATCTTCGACAGCTCCCGCAGCTCCTCCCAGGCAAAGATGATGTTGTAGCCGTCCACCAGCAGGCACTCCTCCTTCGGCTCCTCCTGCTTTGTCCTCGCAGGCATCGCCTGAACGGTGCGCGCAGGCGTGAAGCGGCTCCTGCCCCAGCCGCCCCGGTCCTCTTTCCCGGCCCGGTAGGTGCGGTTGAAGATCTCCTCCAGCTCCCGGTCCGTGGCGCCGAAGGAATTCCCCGCGGGCGCAGGCTCCGGACGCACATCCGCCGGTTCCTCCTCTCTCTGCGGGCGATAGGCGCTCTCCAGGTGCATGTAACCCGGCACCTGGTCCCAGGGCACATAAAATCCGGCCCCGTGGGCGCAGAATACGGAACCGGACGGATTCTGCTCATCCAGGTCCGCGCGGTAGCCGACGGCCTCCAGCACCTCCTGCTCGTTGTGGCAGGGCTCATATCCCTTTAAGGTACAGAACAGATGTCCGCAGCCCTTCGTGTAGGCCAGCACTTCTTTCTGATAGTTCCCCATGGACGACACCGGCACCGTCCCGGTGAGCACGGACAGGCCGTCCGCCTGCTCCGGCTCGGAAAAGGTCCCCTGCATCCTGGTGATATCCGCCATGGCGCGGCCGATGTTCTCCGGCGGCACCTCCAGCCGGAATCCGTATATCGGTTCCAGCAGAATACTGTCGGTGCTCATCAGCCCCTGGCGCACGGCGCGGTACGTAGCCTGCCGGAAATCGCCGCCCTCCGTGTGCTTCAAGTGGGCGCGCCCCGCGATGAGCGTGATCTTTATATCCGTGATGGGCGCTCCCGCCAGAACGCCCACATGGCATTTTTCCGCCAGATTCGTGAGGATGAGGCGCTGCCAGTTGCGGTCCAGCTTATCCTCGCTGCAGGCCGTGTCGAACACGACGCCGCTGCCGCGCTCGCCGGGCTCCAGCAGAAGGTGCACCTCCGCATAATGGCGCAGGGGTTCAAAATGCCCCACGCCCTCCACGGCCCGCGTGATGGTCTCCTTGTACACGATGCTCCCCGCGCCGAATTCTGCCTCCACGCCAAAGCGCTCCAGGATGATGCTCTTTAAGATCTCCATCTGCACCTCGCCCATCACCTGGGCGTGGATCTCGCCGGTCTGCTCGTCCCAGACGATGCGCAGCATGGGATCCTCCTCTTCCAGCTGGCGCAGCTTTTTCAGCATCCCGTGCACGTCGCAGCCCTCCGGCAAAAGGACGCGGTATTTCAGCACCGGCTCCAGCACCGGGCGCGGGGCGTCCGGCTGGTCTCCCAGGCCGTCCCCCGGCAGAAGGTCCGCAAGTCCCGCCACCGCGCAGACACAGCCCGCCGGCGCCTCCGGAACCGCCTGATAGCCCGCTCCCGAATAGACGCGGATCTGATCCGCCTTCCCCTGCGGGAAGGCCATCTTTACCTTCAGGCTTCCGCCCGTGATCTTCATGTGGGTCAGGCGGTTCCCCTGCGCGTCCCGGGAGATCTTATACACCTGCGCGGCGAACGCTTCCGGGTAAGCCGGACAGACGGTATAGCGGGAAAAGCCCGCGAGAAATGCGTCCACCCCGCTGTCCTTCAGGGCGGACCCGAAATAGCACGGAAACGCCTGCCGTCTTTGGATCAGCGAGCGGATGTCCTGCACGCTCACGGCATCCGTCTCCAGATAGCGCTCCAGCACGGCCTCGTCGCACACCGCGAGCTCCTCAGACAATTCCTTCTCGGGCAGGGTAAAATCCACCACGCGCCCGTCCAGCCTGGCGCGCAGCTCTTCTAAAACCCGCGCCCGGTCCGTGCCCGGCTGATCCATCTTGTTCACGAACAGGAACACCGGCACCTGATAGCGCTCCAGAAGTTTCCACAAAGTGAGCACATGGCCCTGCACCCCGTCCGGCGCGCTGATCACCAGGATGGCATAGTCCAGCACCTGAAGGGTGCGCTCCATCTCCGAGGAAAAATCCACATGCCCCGGCGTGTCCAGAAGCGTCACTTCCTTTTCGTCCAGCGCAAACAGCGCCTGCTTGGAAAAGATGGTAATCCCGCGGGCGCGCTCCAGCTCGTTGGTGTCCAGGAACGTGTCGCCGTGGTCCACGCGGCCCATGGCGCGTATGCTCCCCTGCCGGTACAGGATGTTTTCCGCCAGGGTGGTCTTGCCCGCGTCCACGTGGGCCAGGATCCCCGCCACCAGTCTGTTATCTGCCATCGCTGTCCCTTTCCCCCACTATTTTCGCACTGTCGATAAGCACGCGCAGAAGCTTATCCAGATAATCCCCCAGGGCTTCCCGCAGGGCCTGCGGGTTCACGATGCGAGCCTGCACGGGTTCTCTCTGCTCCGTGAGGATGTCGTACAGCGCGTCCAGATTATTCCCCGTAAAATGGTCCGACGCGAGCTGATCCCTCAGGATCCGGTACAGATCTTTCCTATTATGTATATGGTTTCCGTCGATCAAAATTTCCTTCATGGCAGTTACTCATCTCCGTACAGCAGTGTAAACGTCTCATAGTGGTCGTCCGTGTAATAGATAAGGCCGTCGTTGGAAAAGACGATGCGCTTTGCCCCGCGGCTCTTTCCCTTGGTGTCGATATCGCACTCCGTGTAGGTGCGCCCCTTCTTCTCCGGCAGGTTCCCCTCATAGTTGCCGAAGCGGTCGCCGCCGATCGCCTTCCCGGGCGCGTAGGAGTCCACCGAACCGCCCTCCCAGCCCAGCTTCTGGGCCTCTTTTTTGGTGATAAAATTGTCCGGCAGTTTGCCGTATGTATGGATGTAGAGCGCTACATCATCCTTCGAGTAATACGAGCCGTCCTCGTCGAGCTCCTCCCCTGTGGAATCGCTCTTTTGGGAAGAATTACTTTTTTGAGAAGAATCGTTTTTTTGAGAAGAATCGTCTTTTGAGGACTGACTGGAGCTGTTCGCCTTCGCCGTGGTCTTCGCGCTGTCCGCCGCGCTGATGGCGGAATCCTCCATCTCATACGAGGTGTACAGCAGGGCGCACCCGGAGACGTGCGTCATGGCAAGCACAAACACCAGCAGCAGACAAAGCCTCTTAAATATATTCCGACACATACTCATCGCTTCCTTTCTGTCGTGATATTCCCATGATACACGATGCAAAAATACAAGTCAAGAGCGGGGAACTTCTGTCCCCCGCCCTGTACTTCTCTACGCGTGCACCTCTTCGCCATTTCCGACTCTTCCGAAAAAGCTCAAAAGGTACAGCCCGCTGAGTCCAACCAGCACGTAAACGATTCTGGAGATCCAGGTCATATCCCCGAAGATCATCTTCACCAGATCCAGACGGAATATCCCGATGAGGCCCCAGTTGATCGCCCCGATCACCGCAATGACCAGCGCTGTATAGTCGAATCCTTTGCTTCCCATAGCTTAACACCTCCTGTTTGATCTATCAAAAAGTATTCCTAAAAAATCCGCCAATATACATGCGATTTTAAAATATATGAAATAATTGTAAAATTTGTGGTTTTTTTTAAAATAGTATGATACAATGCAAGTAACACCCTCTGGAGGTTACACATGAATTCTTTTGCACAATACGCCGCACCCGGTCAGCTCGTCTGGTACTACATCATGATGTTTATGGTCTTCTCCGTGGCGGGATGGCTGATGGAAGTCACTTTGAAGTACATCCAGTTCCATCGCTTCATCAACCGCGGTTTCCTGATCGGTCCGGTGTGTCCCATCTACGGGACCGGCGCCGTGCTGGTCACGGTGGTGGTAAACCTTGTGAGCAGGAACGACGGGTATTTTGTCACTTTTCTGATCAGCTTCTTTTTCTGCAGCGCGCTTGAGTACTTTGTGAGCTGGTATATGGAAAAAGTGTTCCACGCGAGATGGTGGGATTACAGCGAACGTCCCATGAACCTGGAGGGGCGCATCTGGATCGGCAACTGCGTGCTTTTCGGCATCGCCGGCATGCTGATCGTCAAGCTTGTCGTCCCCGCCCTGTTCCACATCTTCTCGCGCTTTTCGCCCGCGGTTCTGCACACGCTGTGCATCGTGTCCTGCGTCCTTATGCTGGCGGACTACGTGTGTTCCCACATCGTCACCTCCATGGTGCGCCATGTCGGGGAATCCAGCAAAGGCGACGACACCGAGCAGATCAGTCAGGAGATCCGCCGCATCCTGTCGCAGAAATCCTTCCTGCACCGGCGTATCCTGAATGCCTACCCGAATATGCAGGCCCGCACCGCAGCCATCCAGAAGAGGCTTTCGGATGAGCGCCGCCGCCTGCAGGCACGTATCAAGGAGGAGCGGCGCAAATTATACAGCCGCGGCAATTAATCGTTTTTGAGGATAATTATGAACGCAATTTCCGGGATCTTTAAAAAGTTCATCGACTGGGTCAACAAAGACATTCCATATGAAGATGAATCCAAACAGGTCTGTGTGACGATACGCGTCTTCGAACTGATCATGGTGCTTTATTTTGCCATTTTCAGCGTTCTCACACTGATCTTCTGGGATATCTCCGGGGTGTGGCTCGCGCTCCCCTGGATGCTCCTTGCCATCTTCTGCCTGGCGTGTACCTACCGCCTGCGCACGCGCGTTGTCTTTCACATTTTTTCCGTCATCAACATGCTGTGGATCTTTATAACCATCCGCAATTTTGGATGGGACGTGGGCGTGCAGCATTTTCTGTTCCCCATTCTTCTGATCTCATTTTTTGCCACCTACGGCAACTTCCGCGGAAAGCTGATCTACACGGTGGCAGTGTTTGCTTTCCGCCTGTTTCTGTTCCTCTACACCAGGACGGCCGTTGCCGTACATCCCCTGGCGCGTCACGTGGAGATCTGCTTCCAGCTCTTCAACATGGTGAGCATCTTCTCCATCATGTTCTACGACTGCTGGAGTTTAAGCCAGACCACCAAGGCCGCAGAGGAAAAGCTGGCGTTCTACAACAAGCGCCTCCACCAGGAAGCGCGCACCGACGCCCTGACCGGCCTGTGGAACCGCCGCAGTATGATGGAATATCTGGAATCGCACGTGAGGAGCAATTCCGAAGAATTTTTGACTGTCGCCATCGGGGACATCGATTTCTTCAAGCGCGTAAACGACACCCGCGGCCACAACTGCGGCGACGAGGTGCTGCGGCAGCTCGGGAAACTGTTTGCCGACTTTATGCGGGAAAAAGGCGTGGTCTGCCGCTGGGGCGGCGAGGAATTTTTCTTCGTCTTCCCGGGCAACGGAGATTCCGGACATTTTCATGTGGAAGCGCTGCGCGCCAAGATCGCGGCCCTCTCGATCACCGATCCCGAGACCAAAGAAATGTTCCATGTGACCATGACCTTCGGCGTGGAGGAATACGATTTCAACTGCAGCGTGACAGAGCTGATCCGGCGGGCGGACGACAAACTGTACCTCGGAAAAGACCAGGGCCGGAACCGGACAGTGTATTAAAAATAGTATTCCCGGTCTTGGGAAGAGATTTGCACGGAATGGTCTGTGCGGGGCAGTCTGCGCTGTAGCTTTAAAAATTTTAGATGGAAATTTAAAAATATTTCTTGCAACTTTGGCAATTTTAGGGTATACTACCAGAGTACAATAAGCTTGCGCAGATATAGTTCATTGGTAGAACACCAGCTTCCCAAGCTGGGGAGGCGGGTTCGATTCCCGTTATCTGCTTCAAAAAAACCGCGTGTGCAACGCGGTTTTTTGTTTAGAAAAAATAGATTTTTGGAAAATCACATTCTATCTTCTGTGAAGCATAGTTTTTCTTTTTCAGGCACATACCTGCGCACTTCCAGAAGCTGATACCGATGGGCGTACTCCGTAGCCCTCTTGCGCACCGGACCGACGCCGACCCCATGGCCGCTCAGTTCGCCGTTCCCCATGTAGTACTCTACATGACGGGTATCCCAGCGGGAAGGGCCCCAGAAGACCAGATCCCCCTCCTGCATTTTCTCCAGATCGTCTGCGGACAGACTTCTCTTTTTTGCATCGGTATTTCGGAAGACCAGGCTTCCCCGCTCGATCTGCTCCCCGGTCCATGTGCCGATAAAAATGCCAAGGGCCTTCTCATAACATTTCCAGACCAGGGAGGAGCAGTCGGAATAGCCGTCAAACACCCGCGTGCGCAGGTCGCTCTGGGTATAGGTGTTTTTGCCCTCGCGCGACTTTATCAGCGCCGTCACATCTGAAATGGTTGACATTTCGATCATAGATTTTTCAATCTTTGCACCTCCTCCCCCACATTTCCAGAATATGCGGGAAGAGGAGAATTGCAACTCTAGCGCGCCGCAAGCGGCCCGTTCTGCATGCGGATCTGCTGTCCCTCGATCAGCGGGTAGGAGATGAGGCTGCTTCCGTCCAGATTCTCGGCATACATATCGACCCCGGTGATCTGGCTGTTTTCATATGTGGTGTAATAGTAGATGCCCTTATCCGTATTGCAGCACGCGCTGTAAATGGTGATCTCATACTTGCCTTCGCCCATGTGCACGCAGCCTCGCTGCTGCGCCACGGAGCCAAGGATCTGGAAAAACTGGCTGATGCTCTCGGACTCCGATTCCCCGCACAGGGAATTCATCCTGGTAAACGCCGCCTTCACAAAACGCGACGCGGAGGACAGGTCGCCCGGCAGCCCCATGGCGCCCATGCCGCGGCTGTAAGCCTGCAGCTTCAGGTCCTTCGCAAAGCGGTTCTCGGCCGCCTCTGTAGAAAGATTCATATAATTGCTCAGATGAAACATCTGCATGTCAAAAGTCGGATTGTTGGTCAGCACGTCCACCGGGTTATCATACACTTTCAGTCCTTCCGTTACGGACTCCACCACGATGGACTCTTCCCGGTCGCTGATCATCCAGTGAAGCGGCGACGCCGGAAGCTGCTCGCTGAAGTTTATCTTGGCCAGATTCATGCGGGAGAGAAGAACGCGCGCTTCCGCCACCGTCGCGCACTGACCCAGGATCCAGGGAATAAACTCAAAGGATGCGATGTTGTCTTTTCCCTCCGCTTCCGGCTTGTAATCCGCCAGTCCCGGGAAGTTTAGGCCTGCCATGCCGAGGCCTTTCTCATTGACCGCGTCATAGTACAGGGGATAATCCTCCACCACATACGCCATGCCGATCATGGCGAAGTGCTTTTCCATGGCACCCATTCTGCGAAAATGAAACGCCGCGTTCCTGGGCGTGATCGTCACGGTTTCGTGATAGGAAAATTCCAGATCAAAATTGCGGCCAAAGTAATGGTCTTTTGTCTTATAAGAAACTGCTGTACACATATCCGTCACCTTCTGTCCTTTTTATATCATATAGGCCTGGCCTATGGATGCCGTAACCGGATTATTTCAATTGCAGACCGTCTTTAAATGCATCGCCCACGCGCTCGGAAACCTTGTAATATCCGTGTGTATACGGGTCAAACGCAATGGCGTTTACCAATGACATATCGAGTTTTCCGTCCGGCATAACGCTCTCATCGGCCGTCACGTTGACCACCTTTCCGATGACGCCGCAGCCGTACTCATTCTCCTGATACTCCACAAACTCACATTCAAGGCACAGCGGAAATTCATGGATCACCGGTGCGTCCACCGTCTCCGCTTTGCTTGCCGTCAGCCCGGCTTTTGCGAGTTTATTGGGTTCTTTATTCCCGGATTCAACACCGAAGTAGTCCGCCTCTTTCACATGGGCCGCATCGGCGATGCTCACGGTAAAAGCACCTCTTTTCCGGATGTTCTTTACCGTTTTATGCGTCTCGGAGAGATTGAGCGCAACCGTGTCCCGCTCCTGCATAGTTCCCCAGGCCGCGTTCATCACGTTCACACTGCCGTCGTCGTTATAGGTGGCGACCATCAGCACCGGCATAGGGAAGATACCTTCTGTAATCTTTAGCTTCTTTCTCATAATAAAACCTCTTTTCCATTGATATATTAGCAATGATCTTGCCCCGCCATCCCATTATAACAAATCCCCTGAAAGAAACAATAGGTTTCTATAACAGATGAAGGTTCAAATATTGCAACAGGCGAATATTCCAATGAATGTTTCCATAACAGATGAGGCTGCCCTACATCTGTACGATCCGCTCGATGGCCTCCACGGTGTTCTCGTAGCTGCCGAACGCCGTCAGGCGGAAGTAGCCCTCTCCGCTGGGTCCGAACCCGGAACCGGGCGTGCCCACCACGTTGGCCTCCTCCAGCAGGTAATCAAAGAACTGCCAGGAGTTCATGCCGTCCGGCGTCTTCAGCCAGATGTAAGGCGCGTTGATGCCGCCGGAAACGGTGTAGCCCGCGTCGCTCAATCCGTCGTAGATGACGGCCGCGTTGCGCATATAGTAGGCCACCTGTTTTTTCAGCTGGGCTTTCCCCTCCGGGGAATAGACCGCCTCGCCTGCCCTCTGCACAATGTAGGGCGCGCCGTTGTATTTGGTGCCGTGCCTTCTGGCCCAGAGCCCATGCAGGTATGTGTCCCCCGCCTTCAGCTCCTTGGGCACCACCGTGAACCCTAAGCGCACGCCGGTAAAGCCCGCGTTCTTGGAAAAACTGCGCAGCTCAATGGCGCAGGTGCGCGCGCCGTCGCACTCATAGATGCTGTGGGGCACATCTTCCTCGGAAATATAGGCCTCGTAGGCCGCGTCGTAAATGATGATTGCTCCCACTTTGTTGGCGTAGTCCACCCACACCTGCAGTTCATCTTTTGTGATGGTGGAGCCGGTGGGGTTGTTGGGGAAGCACAGATAGATCAGATCCGGCGTCTCCCTCGGCAGCTCCGGCGCGAAATTGTTCTCCGCTGTGCAGGGCATGTAGATGACATCGCTCCAGGTCTCTTTCTGAGGATCCCAGGTGCCGGTTCTGCCGGCCATCACGTTGGAATCCACATAGACGGGATAGACCGGGTCGCAGACCGCGATCTTATTGTCCAGGCTGAAGATCTCCTGAATGTTGGCGGAGTCGCATTTCGCGCCGTCGGAGATGAAGATCTCGTCCGCCGCCACATTGCAGCCCCTGTCCGCGTAATCGTTTTTCGCGATGGCACTGCGCAGGAACTCATAGCCCAGATCCGGCGCGTAGCCCCGGAAGGTAGCCGCATCCGCCATCTCGTCCACCGCACTGTGCAGGGCGGAGATGATGGCCGGGGCAAGGGGCTGGGTCACATCGCCGATGCCCAGACGGATGATCTTTTTATCTGGATTGGCCGCTGAAAACGCGGCCACCTTTTTCCCGATGGTGGAAAACAGATAACTCCCCGGAAGTTTCAGATAATTGTCATTTACTTTTACCATATTTATCCTCCTTTTGTTCAAATAGTGCCGTTCCAAACGGCTGCGGTGCCCGCCTGACTATGGCAGGCTCAGATTCTAGTTCAATGGTGCCGTTCCAAACGGCCGCAATACCCGCCTGACTATGGCAGGCACAGATCACAGCTCGATGACGCCGTCAAAGACGGTCGTGGCGCTGCCGGTCATGTAGACCGTATTTTCTTTTCTGTCCCAGAAAATTTTCAGATCGCCGCCCAGCAGTCTGACTGTCACCTCATCCTCTGTATATCCGTTCAGGATGGAGGCCACCGCCGTGGCGCAGGCACCTGTCCCGCAGGCCAGGGTTTCCCCGGAGCCCCTCTCCCACACGCGCATCTCCACCGTGCGGCGGTCGATGACGCGGGCAAACTCCGTGTTGACCCGGTCCGGGAACATGCTGTGGTTCTCAAACTTCGGGCCAATCTTTTCAATCTCCAGATGTTTCACATCGTCCAGGTAAGTGACCGCGTGGGGGTTTCCCATGGACACACAGGTGATGTGCCAGGTTCTGCCGTCCACCTCCACCGGCTCGCCGACCAGCTGCTCCTTGTCTGCGCGCACCGGGATGTCCGCCGCCTTTAAGATGGGCGCTCCCATGTTGACGCGCACCTCGGTCACCCTGCCGTCCGCAACCGTCAGATCCAGATATTTGATGCCGCTCTTGGTCTCCACGCTGATGCTGGTCTTATCAGTCAGGCCATGGTCATACATGTACTTGGCCACGCAGCGGATGCCGTTTCCGCACATGGCTCCCTGGGAGCCGTCCGCGTTGTACATCTCCATTTTTCCGTCCGCCACCTGCGACGGTTTGATGAGGATCAATCCGTCGGAGCCGATCCCGAAGTGGCGGTCGCTGACCGCGATGGCTGTCTTTGCCGGATCGTCCACCGTCTCCTCAAAACAGTTTACATAAACATAATCGTTTCCGATCCCATGCATCTTGGTAAACTTCATGCTTGCCATTTTTATAAACCGCCTTTCTGCGAAAGGCACCGATGGGGTTATGAAACCCACTTCGGGCTTTCACTTTCTTAAATTTCCTGATATAGTTTCCTTTATAAGACTGACATACTACAGAACACGCAGGGATGAGTGGCGGGGCTGTATAGCGGCGACCCCGCATTTTTATTTGTTGTCGGCCATCCGTTAAGGCATCAATGATTGGCGCATTCCCGCAGCCCGTAAACTTATCTCTTCCAAAGTCGTCTCGATTTTGCCGGATGGCCAGTCACTGTCAGCTTATTACTATAACTTTCAGGAGGTATTCTGTTTGTCTTTTAAAATTCTCAAAAACAATTGCTGTGGACTCGATGTCCACAAAACCTGGATCTTCGCTTGCATTGGCATTACGGATCCCCTCGGCCGTACCGAATATAAGCAGGCCCGCTTTTCTTCCTTTACCAATGGTTTGAATGAGCTGTGTGACTGGCTTGCTAAATATAACTGTACGGATGTCTGTATGGAATCTACCGGCAAGTACTGGATCCCCGTTTTCAACATCCTGGAGAAACATAACCTTTGGGTTACTCTTTCTCACCCTAAATACACAAAACCGCAAAAAGGAAACAAAACCGACCGCAAAGACGCCAAATGGATCTGTGATCTGTATATGTGCGGTATGGTAAAACCTTCTTTTATCCCTCCCGCTGATATCCGACAGCTTCGGGATCTGGTAAGATACCGCTTCAAGCTCACCAACATGATTACCGGTGAGAAGAACCGTGCCCATAACTGTCTTACCGTATCCAATCTTAAGCTGGATGATGTCTTTTCGGATAT
>CANRIR010000022.1 GCA_947630735.1 uncultured Marvinbryantia sp. | reverse complement strand
TGTCAATTCCCTTTTTCAGAAAAATTCTTCAATAAAAAATCCGCACCGAAAAATCGAAAAATCATGTTGACGAACCTGCCGGTAAATGCTATAATACGTTTTGTTTGCGGGAGTGCTGGAATTGGCAGACAGGCAAGACTAAGGATCTTGTGGGTGTATGCTCGTGTGGGTTCAAGTCCCATCTCCCGCACGCAGGAAGCGGCAAACCTTGTGGATGCAGGGTTTGCCGTTTTTGTGTCACAGAAAATCCCAGGAAAGGCGGACCGGCCATGGAACAAAAAGGACATCTGCTTTGGAAGCTGTTTCTCTCCACATTTTATCTAAGCGCGTTTACCTTCGGCGGCGGCTATGTGATCATTACCCTGCTGAAGGATAAGTTTGTGGACCAGTACCACTGGATCGACGAGGAGGAAATGCTGGATCTCGTCGCCATCGCCCAGTCCTCGCCGGGCCCCATCGCCATCAACGGCGCCATCGTGGTGGGATATAAGCTGGCCGGCATCCCCGGCGTCCTCATCTCGGTGGCGGGCGCGGTGCTGCCGCCCCTGATCCTGCTGTCCGTCATCTCCTATTTTTACAGCGCGTTCTGCTCCAACCCGCACATTGCGGCCCTGCTGCGCGGCATGAAGGCCGGCGTGGGGGCGGTCATCGTCTCCGTGGTGTACGACATGGGCAAAAAGATCGTGGATTCCGGCGACCTGATCCACATCGCCGTCATGCTCGCCAGCTTTTTCCTGAGCTGCTTTTGCGGCGTCAACGTCGTCTTTCTCATCCTGGCCGCGGCGCTTCTGGGCGTTCTGCGGTTCTGCCTGTCCGGGAAGAAAGGCGGTGCCGCATGATCTGTCTGCAGTTGTTTTTGAGTTTTCTTCAGATCGGGGCGTTCAGCTTCGGCGGCGGCTACGCCGCCATGCCCCTCATCCAGGAGCAGGTGATCGCCGTGCACCATTGGCTTACCATGGACACGTTCGCCGACCTTGTGACCATCGCGGAGATGACCCCCGGCCCCATCGTCATCAACGCCGCCACGTTTGTGGGCACGCGGATGGCCGGCGTCCCGGGAGCCCTGGCCGCCACCTTCGGGGCGATCCTGCCCTCCTGCGTCTTTGTGACGCTGCTGGCCATCCTCTACACCCGCTTCCGGAATTTTTCCGCGTTCCAGCAGGTGCTCTCCTCCCTGCGGCCCGCCGTGGTGGCGGTGATCGCCAATGCCGGCGCGGCCATTCTGCTCACGGTATTCTTTGTGGACGGCACGTTTTCCCTGGCCGCGGGCAATATATCCTTCCGCATGGCCGCCTATTTCGCCGCGGCCCTGCTCCTTCTGCGGAAATGGAAATGGAACCCCATCCTGGTCATGCTGCTGATGGGCGGCCTGGAATGTCTGTATTCTTTTTTCTGATCTGTGTGTGACCTATATGCCCCGGAAGCGGAAGGAAAATTCCAGCTTTCTGCTCACATCGATCCGGTATTCGTCGTGCGGGCGCGCTCCCCAGCTGTTGTCCCCGGCTATGCCGATCTGCTGCAAGGCGGCGCGCACGACCGTGTAATGCGCCCGCGGCAGCTCGTAGGGATGGCGCGCGTTCTCCATCTCGTGCGGCGTGTAGGGCAGCGCGGAGAAACTCATATTGTCCCCCTCGAACAACATGCCCCGCCCGCGGCGGTCCGTCACTTTCGCCCAGCGCACCCCCGTCTTATTGCCGCACTCCTGCGGCACCATGTAGCGCGCCATGTTGTCGGCCACCTTGTTCCGGTAGATGCCGAGTCTTCCGCCGCGGCAGCGGTCCGCGTAGGTTTCCTCCGGCCCCAGGCCGTACCACTCCAGCGTGTCGTAATCCGCGTTCAGCTTCATCATCATGCCAAATTCCGGCATATCCCCCAGCTCTTTTACCGGATCGTAGGAAAGGCGCGTCTCCACCGTGCCGTCGCCGTAGACCGTGTAGGCCACCCGGCAGGACGCGGCCGGCCTGGTGGGCATGGCGTAGATGTATGTGACCGTCACGCTGTTCTCGTCCTGTTCCACCAGCGGCTCCGCCCACGCGTTCGTCTCAAAATCCTTGTGGGACAGATACAGGCTGGCAATCTTCCACTGGGCGTAGCGCGCGGGCAGGTTGCTGCCCTCGTCGTTGTCCACGGGGGCCCGCCAGAAGTTGGGCTTCGGGATCCCCTCGATCATCTCCGCGCCCGCGTAGCGGTAGGACACCAGTCCCCCGGCCGCGTAGGAAAACAGGGCCTCAAAGTTCTCCCCGCGCACGCCGAGGTTCAGATAGCCCTTTGTCACTTCCGGCGCTTTGGGAAGCGGCTTCGCCGGGGATTCCACTTTGTAGACATACTGGCCGAAGGCTACCTCGTGGCCCGCCTTTGCCCAGGGCAGATCCTCCCGCAGGCAGAACGACACCGTGACCGCATACTCGCCCGGATCGGTCTGCCGCTCTATGGGAAGCGCATACTCCTTCTGTGAGAGAGGCTCCACATCCGTCCGCAGGGGGACGCGCGCCAGAAGCTGCCCGTCCTTCTCCAAAAGCACCGTGCAGGCGAACGAAGCGGTGTTCACGAACAGGTTTTTATTTATGACCCGCACGCCGGTCTCCGAGACTTCGGCGCTGATATTCTGATAGTTGTATTTCACTTCCTGCATCTTCGGGGACGGGCTGCGGTCGCCGCCGTACACAATGCCGTTGCCGCTGAAGTTATAGTCCGTGGGGCGCTCCCCAAAGTCGCCCCCGTAGGCCTGAAACTCCTCCCCAAAGCGGTCTTTTTTGTAGATGGACTGATCCACATAGTCCCATATAAAGCCGCCCTGGTACATGGGTTCCGTGTCCGTCAGATCGGTGTATTTGTGCATGCCGCCGCAGGAATTTCCCATGGCGTGGGTGTATTCGCAGCATATAAAGGGCTTGCTCCGGTCACGCTCCAGAAAAGCCCTGATGCTCTCCGCCGAGGGGTACATCTGGCTCTCCATGTCGCTGCTCTCGTTGTAGCGGCGGTCGTTGAACACGCCCTCATAGTGCACCAGGCGCGTGCCGTCCAGCGCGCGGAACCGGTCCGCCATCTCCCGGATGACGGTGCCGCCGAAGGACTCGTTCCCGCAGGACCAGATCAGCACGGCGGGATGGTTTTTGTCGCGCTGGTACGTGGAGTTGACGCGGTCCAGCATCATCTCTCTCCACTGCGGATGGTCGCCCGGCACCGCAAGGTCCATCTCCCCCGCGCCGCGCATCACGGGATCCCAGGAGCCGTGGGACTCCATGTTGTTCTCGTCGATCATGTAGATCCCCAGCCGGTCGCACAGGCGGTAGATCCGCGAATCGTTGGGATAGTGGCTGGTGCGGATGGCGTTGATGTTGTGGCGCTTCATGGTAAGCACGTCCAGCAGGATCTCCTCATCCTGCGGCACGCGCCCCGTCACGGAGCTGAACTCGTGGCGGTTCACACCCTTGAACACGATGCGCTTCCCGTTGAGGCACATCAGGCGGTCCTTCATCTCAAACCGGCGGAAGCCCACCGTCTCGCAGAGGACCTCCGTGGTCTTCCCGTCCCCATCGCGGACCGTGAGGACCAGATCGTACAGGTTGGGCTCCTCCGCGCTCCACAGACGGATGTTCTGCAGGGAGAGGCTTAAATTTCCCTGCCCGCCCCGGATGGGGAATTCTGCCTGCGCCAGAACCTGCGCGCCCGCGGCGGGCCGGTTCCCGTATTTTAATACGTCCGCGAGCTGGTATTCCTCCGTGTGGTTTTCCTGGAGCACCGCCAGCACCGTGCCGTCGCCGCAGCCCGCCGCCTCCACTTTCAGTTCCGCCCTGGCGTATGTATCGTCCAGAAGGGTGCGGATCTTCAGATCCGCAATGTGCACCTTGGGATGCGTGTAGAGGAACACGTCCCGGAAGATGCCGGAGAAGCGGAAGAAATCCTGATCCTCCGTCCAGCTCCCGGCGGTCCACTTGAACACCTGCACCGCCAGCTTGTTCTCCCCCGCCTGCAGGTAGGGGGTCAGTTCAAAATCGGAGGGCGTGAAGCTGTCCCCGCTGTAACCCACGTAATGGCCGTTCAGCCACAGGGCCATGCCGCTCTCCGCCCCCTGAAAGGAGATGCAGACGGGCATGTCCCGCATAGAGTCCGGCACCGTGAAATATTTCACATAGCTCGCCACCGGGTTGAAGCGCGTGGGGATCTCCCCCGCCCAGATCTGCTCGTGGCCGTCCCAGGGGTACTGCACGTTCACGTAGGCCGGGATGTCGTAGCCCTCCATCTGGATGTGCGCGGGCACGCGGATGTCCGCCCAGCCGCGGCAGTCCGTCTCCGGCTTTTCAAAACCGGGCACGCACTCCGTGAGGTTGCGGGCGTAGGAAAATTTCCATATCCCGTTCAGGGAAAAGCGGTACGGATTTCTGCCGTTTCGCATGTCCTCCCAGCTGGGATAGCAGATATGGTCGGAATGTGCCGGAAGCACATTCTCCTTAAAAAACTCCGGGTCTTTTAATCTTGCATAGTCAAACATTTTTTGTACCATGCCGCAGGCCTGGCACCATTTGCGACGCTGTTTTTCGTCACGCTGCGGCTTCTCCTTTCTTATAATATCATGATTCTCATGCGCGTGTGTCCTTTTAATATCATGATCTGCAAAGCAGATCATGATATATGACGCTCACACAGGCTGTCCGGCAAACGCGTTCAGGATGAGCGTCTCCCCGGCCGCCTCCTCAAAACCTTTTTGTGCCCAGGCCGTGTCCGTTTTCTGCAGGAGCGCGGCGCGGTAGAGATACTCGCCCGGCTCCCACAGCGCGGGGTAGGGAAGCTCCACAAAGCGGCCCTGGCCCGGCGGCACATCCGCCTTTTTGCGGCCATCCATGAGGATCTTTCCATTGTGGATCAGGGAGTAGGCCAGATCATACTGTGAGGCGTTAGCATACACGCAGTGGTTCTCGATCAGCACGCCCTGCTGCGTGACGCTCAGCTCAAAGTCGGGGTTCGCCGGCGCGTGTTCCGCGCGGGCAGTCCGGTTTGCGTCCTCCCCGGCCAGAGCAGCTCCACATTCCGCGCGGGCAGCCTGGTTTGCGTCCTCCCCGGCCAGTGCAGCTCTGTATTCCGCGCGGGCAGCCTGCTCCGCCAAGGCGTCATGCTCTATGCGGGAATTCTCATATTCCACGCAGATGCCGTACTCCAGGCAGATTTCTTCCTTCGCTCTGTCCGCCTTTTTTGCCACGACCGTATTATAGTGCGCCCTCCTTTTTTCGGCGAGGTATGCGCGCAGCTCCTCCCCGGACAGGCTCTCCCAGCCCTTTGCCAGAAAGGCCCGCCGCACGGGCCGCACACCGTTCAAAAGGCGCGCGCCGTCTTTTTCCTCCCAGCGGTAAAAGCCGACTTTCTTTGCAGTGGTCCCAAGAAGCTGCATCTTCTCATCCCGCAGCTCCAGCACCAGATCGTACAGGAACGCCTCCTCCGGGTTCCACAGGCGCACCGGCGAGATCTGCATGCAGAAATCCATCTCCTCCTCCACGGACACCGGCAGGATGCGGTCCGCCTCGCCGCCGTCCGGGGACAGCAGCTGGGCGCACAAAAACGCGGGCTGCCCGGCGTCCGCCCAGAGGCGCACCTCCACGGAGGCCTCCGCAAGGTTCTCCTCCACCGCAGTATTGATCTCTATCCTCTTTATCTGAAGCATATCTTCTACTTTCCCATTTCCGTATCTTGGCCCGGTAACCCCGGCATTACAAAAGGGGCTGTCGCAATTTTCTGCGGCAGCTCCCGTAATTTCCACGCCCTCCGGGCGCATATGTTTCTCTGTTATGCGATCTTGCTCTTTGCCAGCTCGGCCAGTGTCGCGAAGCCTTCCGCGTCGTTGATAGCCATGTCGGACAGGATCTTTCTGTTGATGTCCACGCCCGCCTGCTTCAGGCCGTACATAAATTTGCTGTAGGACAGGCCGTTCAGTCTCGCCGCAGCGTTGATGCGGGCGATCCAGAGCTGTCTGAACTGACGCTTTCTCTGCTTTCTGCCCGCGTAGGATGAAGCCAGCGCGCGCATTACGGACTGTTTTGCGATTCTATACTGTTTGGAACGGGCTCCTCTGTAACCCTTTGCCAGTTTTAATACACGATTATGTTTCTTCTTGGCGTACATGCCGCCTTTCACTCTTGCCATGTCTTATTTTCCTCCTTCTTCCATCGATTCTTCTTATAAATAGGGCATAATCTTCTTCATGTTCTTTACGTTCGTAGGATCCGTGATGGCAGCTTTTCTGAGATTTCTCTTTCTCTTGGTAGATTTCTTGGTTAAGATATGGCTCTTGTAAGCTTTATTTCTCTTTAATTTTCCTGTACCCGTCAGTTTGAATCGTTTTGCAGCTGCTCTGCTTGTCTTAATTTTCGGCATGCTAAATTCTCCTCCTTGATAAAATGAATTTCCTTTATTTAACCTGATAAACTAGCGTTTTTCAGTTAAAAACATGGTCATGCTGCGGCCTTCCACCTTCGGCGCTTTGTCCACCGCGGCCACATCCGCCAGCTCGCTGGCAAAATCGTCCAGGATATGTTTGCTGGTCTGCATGTGCGTCATCTCGCGCCCGCGGAAACGCAGGGTAACCTTTACCTTGTTTCCCTTGGAAAGGAACTTTCTGGCCGCGCTTATCTTTGTATTCAGGTCATTCACATCTATGTTGGGCGATAAACGAACTTCCTTAACCTCAATGATCTTCTGCTTCTTTTTGGCTTCCTTCTCTTTTCTCACCATCTCGTAGCGGAACTTGCCGTAGTCGATGATCTTGCAGACCGGCGGTTTGGCCATAGGCGCGACCTTCACAAGATCCAGCTCCGCTTCCTTTGCCAGCTTCATGGCATCTTTCGCAGACATGATGCCAAGCTGCTCCCCATGTTCCCCGATCAGACGTACTTCCCGGTCCCTGATCTGTTCGTTAATCATTAAATCGCTAATTGTTTTGCACCTCCATAAAAATGTTCCCCTATACAAAGCAAAAAAAATGCGGACGGCAAACCATCCACACATCAATACACTCATAGCGCGCTATGAACGATATTTAACCATCAGTCACTGAAGTCGTGCTGCGGTGAGAGCGGATACTCTGCTTTGTTTTTGCTCTAGCAGTATAACACACCCTCTTTTCGCTGTCAACTCTTTTTTGCGGGCGCTGCCGGGAAGGCGTCAAACGCCGTGCAGCACCCGCTTGGCCTGTACTTATTTTTTTTCAAATGTGCAGCATTCCGTCTGCGCGCAGCGGCTGGACGAGGGCCCGGAAATATCGACCCTGTCCGCCTGACATTCCATGTCTTTGTTGTACTGGCAGTTGCAGGCGCTGCAGTCTACCTGGATCTGGTCGGACGGCTCCCCGAAGGAATTTTTGACCGTGCCGGACGCATTCTCGCGGAAGCTGGAACAGCAGGTATCCCGCGGCTCCAGCGCGTGGTCGCCCGTCACCTTGATGTCGCCTTTTCCGCAGAGCCTGTTTTCGTTGTATACGCATTTTACAGCGGAACAAGATAATGTTGGCATGACGCTACCTCCTGGTATGATTTAGTAAGGACACACGCATCAAAACCGTGCTTCGCGCGATGGCGCGCAGTGTCATGACCTGCCCGGGCCATGACACTGGATGCGCTCTCCCAGGATAGTATCTGCCCGCATCTGCATTTTATGCTGTCTTCGCTTTTGTTTTTAGCCGTTTTGCTGATCTTCTTCCACTTCCACCTTGCGGATGACCCTGGTGCGCACTTCCTCCAGCACCGCCGCGATGAAATCGGCGAGCGGCTTCTGGCCCTCGTCGCCCAGGAAACGGCTTCTCACGGAAACGCAGCCTTCTTCCTCTTCCTTGGCGCCCACCACCAGCATGTAGGGCAGCTTGGCCAGCCTTGCCTCGCGGATCTTATAGCCGATCTTCTCCGCCCTGGTATCTACGCTGGAGCGGATGCCGGCCTCCTTGAGCTGCGCGTTCACGCGCTCCGCGTAATCCAGATATTTGTCGGAGATGGGCAGCACGCGCACCTGCTCCGGCGACAGCCAGGTGGGGAACGCGCCTGCAAAGTGCTCGATCAGGATACCGATGAAGCGCTCGATGGAGCCGAACGCCACGCGGTGGATCATGATGGGGCGGTGCGGGTTTCCGTCCGCTCCGATATACTCGCAGTTGAAGCGCAGAGGCAGCTGGAAGTCCAGCTGGATGGTGCCGCACTGCCAGGTCCTGCCGATGGAATCCTCCAGATGGAAGTCGATCTTCGGGCCGTAGAACGCGCCGTCCCCCTCGTTGACCACATAGTCCAGGCCCAGGTCGTCCAGCGCCGCGCGCAGACCGTCCGTCGCCATCTCCCAGTCCTCGTCGCTGCCCATGGAGTTCTCCGGGCGCGTGGACAATTCCACGTGATATTTAAAGCCGAACAGCTGATAGACGCTGTCGATCAGCTTCGCCACGCCCTTGATCTCGTCGCGGATCTGCTCCGGCGTCATGAAGATGTGCGCATCGTCCTGCGTGAAGCAGCGCACGCGCATCAGGCCGTGCAGCTGGCCGGATTTCTCGTGGCGGTGCACCAGGCCCAGCTCGCCCATGCGCAGAGGCAGGTCGCGGTAGGAGCGCGGCTCGGACTGATAGACCAAAATGCCGCCCGGGCAGTTCATGGGCTTGATGGCAAAGTCAGTGTCGTCGATGACCGTGGTGTACATATTTTCTTTATAGTGATCCCAGTGGCCGGAGGTCTCCCACAGCTGGCGGTTCAGCATGATGGGCGTGGAGATCTCCACATAGCCCGCCTTGGTGTGGATCTCTCTCCAGTAGTCCAGCAGGGTGTTCTTTAAGATCATGCCCTTCGGCAGGAAGAACGGGAAACCGGGGCCCTCGTCGCGCAGCATAAACAGGCCCAGCTGTTTGCCCAGCTTTCTGTGGTCGCGCTTTTTGGCCTCCTCCATGCGCACCAGGTACTCGTCCAGATCCGCCTTCTTGGTGTAGGACGTGCCGTAGATCCTGGTGAGCATCTTGTTCTTCTCGCTGCCCCTCCAGTACGCGCCCGCAAGGCTTGTGAGCTTAAACGCCTTTACCGGCTTGGTGCTCATCAGGTGCGGCCCCGCGCACAGATCCACAAACTCGCCCTGCTGATAAAAACTGATCTCGGCGTCCTCGGGCAGATCCTCGATCAGCTGCACCTTATAGGGTTCGTCTTTTTCTTTGAAATATGCGATGGCTTCGTCCCTGGGCTTGGTAAACCGCGTGATGGGAAGCGCCTCCTTCACGATCTTTTTCATCTCCTGCTCGATCTTTTCCAGATCCTCCGCAGTCATGGGCTCCTCGCTGTCGATGTCATAGTAGAAGCCGTCCGCGATGGAGGGGCCGATGGCCAGCTTCACGTTCGGATAGAGGCGCTTGATGGCCTGCGCCATGATGTGAGACGTGGTGTGGCGGAACGCGCCCGCGCCCTCCGGGGTGTCAAATGTGAGAATATTCAGCTCGCTGTCCGCGTCCACCACGGTGCGCAGATCCACCACTTCGCCGTTCAGTTCGCCGGCGGTGGCCACCCGCGCGAGCCCTTCGCTGATATCCGCCGCAATGTCGATCACGGACATCGCCCTGTCATACTCTCTTTTTGATCCGTCTTTCAGTGTGATGATCATAATGCTTCTCCTTTCTTAGAACAAAATCTCTCGCTTGCGGCATCTTCCAATCCGTCGCAGTGCGATAGGGCATAGGAAATCCTGTTGGATTTCCCATGACAGAAAAAAGTCCCTCACAGTCCTGTTCGGGACTGCAAGGGACGGGTAATCGTTCATTACTCGCGGTTCCACCCTGCTTGTTCTGCCTGATCTGCAGAACCACTTCATTTTGATGGTAACGGGATCGCCGGGCCGGATTGGGGCCGCTCGGAGGTGGTCTTCAAATGCTTCCTGCCGGGATGCTCGCACCAACCGCAGCCCTCTCTGTGACATTCCGCATTCTACTCGTCTCGTCTTCGCTTTCTACATGATAATAACGCGGCCGCAGCCTGTTTGTCAACACCAAACTTTCGCCTGTCTCTGCCGGATATCCGTCTGTTTCTGCCGGATATCCGCCTGTTTCTGTCAGATATCCGTCTGTTTCCGCCAGGACCGCACAATTTTCAGGAAAATATTTTCCATCCCGCGAAATTGTGCTTTCCCACGACAATTTTTTGTGTTACAATGAGGGCACACGCGCACCATGACCGTGCGATTCACGGCGGCGCGCCGTGCCTCATGATCCGCCATGCTGTGCAGATCATGCCATACAATACCATAACATCTATATCAAAGGAGGATAATATGAAGAAAAAGATTTTATCAGGCCTGTTGGCATGCGCCATGGTCTTCTCCGCTTACGGCATCACCGCAGGCGCGGAAGCAGAATCCGAGACAACCACAGAAGCAGCGACCGAAGCCGCCTCAGAGGCAGGAGATGCCATATCGGATGACATTTATGATTTCCAGTTAAAGCTGGACGGCGTTCTCTATACATTCCCCATGTCTTTTGACGATTTTCTCGCCCTTGGCTGGGAGTACGACGGAGATGAGGATCTGGAGATCGCGCCCAACTCTTACACCGGCGAACTGTTTTACAAAGGAGATCTCCAGGCCTATGTGAATCTGCTCAACACCGGCATCAACACAGTGCCTTATTCCGAGTGTACGATAGGCGGTATGTCCATCGATTCCTTCTATTTTCAAGATGCGCCGGAGACCATCATCGAGTTCCCGAAGGGCATTGCCTACGGAACCTCCACGCTGGACGATGTGAAGGCCGCATACGGCGAGCCGAGCGACCTCTACGAGAGTGACCTCTACACCAAGCTTTCCTATGAATATGATTTCTATCAGGACTGGGATTTTTATATCGACGCCGAGACCGGTGTGCTGGATGAATTTGACGTCCGGAACTTCACCTACGACGAAGAGGCAAACGCCGCAGCCGCCGCACAAGTGAGCGGTGATCCCACCGAGGAAGTGCTGGCCTACGTGGCTCCCACAGAGCTGGGCGACGATCCGCTCTCCTTTGTAGTGGAATTTGCGGGCGACCTGTACCAGCTTCCGGCTCCCGTGTCCGCATTCCTGGAGAACGGCTGGACTTTAAAAGAAAACGAATCCGACAGCGTCGTGGCAGGATATGATTCCGGCTGGCTCTATATGATGAAAGACAATCAGGAATTCAGCACGCTGGCACACAACTACAATCCCAACGCGACCACCATCGAAAACTGCTTCGTGACGACCATCGAGGGCAACCGGTATGACACCGACCTTCCGGTAGTGCTTCCCGGCGGCGCCGCCACCGGCATGACCACTGCAGAGCTGGAAGCCGCCCTGAAAGATGTGGACTACACGAAGGACGACAGCAACGACACCTATGTATATTACAACATCAACGGCAAGGATGAGTACAATGAATCCATCAGCATCCTGGTCTACACAGACGAGGATCTGGTATCTGGAATTGAAGTGAGACACTATCCGGATTCTATACTCTGATCCTGAGAACAAAAAAGTCCGTTCAAGGCGGACTAACAGAAAGGGGCTGCCGCGGCAGCCCTTTTTTTGATCTTCTATATATGTCCCGAAATCTTTTCTTTTCCCAGCGCGAAAAATTCCCGCACCAGATAGTGTACCTGCAGCCTCCAGTCCGACTTTGCGGGCACGCCCTGCACATCTGTATAACCGCATTTCTGCGCCAGCAGGCGCGCGCGGAAGATGTGGAAATTGTTGGACAGCAGCCCCGTTTTCTGGTGCCAGCCGTCCCCGTTTATCTGCGCGATCTTTTCCCGGCTGAACAGAAGATTTTCCAAAGTGGTGGTGGACCGGTCTTCCAGGATCAGTCGTTCTTCTCCCACACCGTGCGCCGTCAGGTACCGGCGCATGCACTCCGCTTCCGTGATGTCTTCCCCGTCTCCCTGTCCTCCCGAAAGCACCGCCAGGGTGCGCGGATTTTCTTTCAGATAATCCTCCGCCGCCTCCAGGCGACGCCACAGCGCAAGGCTGGGTCGCTCTCCTCTCACCTGTGCCCCCAGGATGATCAGCACATCCAGATCCGCCTGCGGTTTCACCAGCATTTCTTTTAGGATCATTCCCTCGACTGTCACAAACACGGCAAGGCCGACCGCGGCGAACACAGCCAGCGGAACCGTCAAAACCCCCGGCAGCCGGAACCCTTCGGGATGCAGCGCACGCTGGCGCCAATATCCGCCTGCCGCCAGCAGAAAACCGCCGATGACAAGCCAGATGAACGCAAAGTCCACCCTCTTTGACAGCAGCACTGCCAGATAGAGAAGACAGAGGATCCCCAGGGCGATCATTCCATCATACATCTTTATCTTCCGCAGCATTTTTTATATTTTTTGCCGCTCCCGCAGGGGCACGGATCATTTCTGCCGATCTTCGGCCCCTTCACGATCGTATTTGCTTTTTTCGCTTCTTTGTAGAGCTCTTTCAGCTTTTCCTCCGAAAAGATCTCTTTCCAGGCAGGGAGCTCGTACAGCCATTCCGCCTTTGCGTCCACCATGTTCTTGTAGAGCTTTTCTTTATCGAACGCCAGGCTGACCTCTGTGTTTTCGTCCATCTCCTCGATAGGATTCGGCACTTTCAAGCTCTCATCGATGCCGTCCAAAAAGCCCGCCATTGTTAACACCGGTACATTATATTTTTCCGCGAGCTCCTTCACAGTCCCCTTTACCTCTGTATCTGGATCCGCGAGAAGCTGCTCGTAAATGCCTTTTTCAATCTGGAAATACTCTGTCCAGAATTTCTGAAGCTGCCGTTTTTCTGTTTCCTGAGAGTATGCAATGTCTCTCCATTCCTGTAATATAGCCATCTGTATACCACCTTTGTTTGATCGTATTGCCGTGCAGGAGCACGTATGTCCATAGTATATACCACTTCGCAGGATTTTTCAAATATTTTTCAGAAAAGTGAATGGAAAGTGTATAGAAACCAAAAACCGGGCCATACTAGGAACATACCAAAGATAAATTTTTAATACTTATCCTCCCCTTTATATTTTCGGCACCGGTGCTGGTTTCAGATACCTTGCATCGGTGCCGAAAATCGTTGTAAATAGAATATTCCTTTCTTTCCCGCAGGATCAATTTCGTAATCCCCTGATTCTGCCCCATTGTGATCCGCTTTACCTTCGGTTTTCTTCTACGCTCCTGCCCATTGATGCTCATCCCTATACATATCCGCTATATAAGACGGCCCATTCCACCAAAGTTTCGAGGATTCATCATAAAGCAAGATACCTGTTTTTGATGTTATAAAATCTTTTAAAACCACAGCTGGCGCAAGAAGAGAATCCCTTGCCAGTTCCTCCACTACCAGTGTGACCATTGCGTCAATGGCAAATTTTTTTTGTTCTTCTGTAACATCCCTTAATTTTTCCATATCCGTTCACTTCCTTCAAATGACAGACACTGCAAACTTTTTGCTGTTCTGAAGCAAAACTGGTCTCTTAATCGTTCCGGGATCAATCTTCCTATACAAAAACGGTCTGCGTCCTCACTTCCAACTGTGCCGTAAGCTCCAACCAAATACGTCAAGATAGTAACATTTGTAGCATCATTTGCGATCTTTCCGGCTATCACATCATATTTTTTCATGTTCTCAACAACAGCCGGAAATGTGCCTTCTTTTCTGTGACCGACTACACAATGCAGCCAATCGGCATCCGCATCCTGATACAGATATTCAGCGATTTCCGAAACCGGATGATAAGAAAAAACGGAGATCACACCATATTTCTGTGATTCCTCAATGATTCCCTGTGCTTTCGCTTTTTTCAGAGATGTTTGGATAAAATTTTCTGCCTGTTCTTTCGACGAAGTCAGATAAAATCCTCTTCCGAAGTCCTTACGATCTGCACATTTTGCCAGATTTGGGGTTTTTACTTCACAGTAGCTCCCGTGATACAGGAGCATCCCTTCTGATAACTGCAGCATGTATATCCACCCCCTTGTTTTTTAACAGCGTTTTAATTTCATCAAACACCGCCTGGTCGCCTTCCATATGGAAAACACCGTAACAATCTTCTATAAAGCTGAAAACAGCATACCGCTCAAACAGATCAGCTGCCTCCGGGATAGATATGTTCCACTCCTCCGAAGCAAGGCGGAGAAGCCGGACCTGCATAAAAATAATCTCAGATTTCTCATTCATGTAGGCGTCCCCATCTCATCAAAAACATTTCGTTCTATGAAATCAGTTTATCTTATCACATGAGCGGCGCGAAAATTTTCAGCAGCTTTCCGGTCACCTTATAGGAAACGCGCTCGTGCTTTATGCTCTCCTCCGTCACCGGACGGCACTTGGCAAGGGTCGCCTGGAAGTCTTTCTCTATGTCGGCAATGCACGGCGCCTTGTACAGATAGGTGGCGCACTCAAAGTGATGGTACAGGCTGCGGTAATCCAGGTTGATGGTGCCGACCACGCCCTTTTCGTCGTCGCTCACAAACACTTTCGCGTGCACGAAGCCGGGCGTGTACTCATAAATCTTTACCCCCGCGCCGACCAGTGATTTGTAATGCGACTTCGCCAGAGCGTACACCGGCTTTTTATCCGGTACGCCCGGAAGGATCATCGTCACATCCACGCCTCTCGCGGCCGCGAATTTCAGGGCCATTTCCAATTCATTGTCCAGGATCAGGTAGGGCGTCATGATATGCACATAGCTCTTTGCGCGGTTTAAAATGTCGATGTAGACCATCTCGCCGACCTTGTCCTCGTCCAGGGGACAATCACAGTACGGGATGACGTAGCCACTGCCGGCCTTCTTTCCGGCTGCCCTGCCCGCTTTTCCGGCTTTCTTTCCAAATGTCCCGCAGGAACCCCAGTCCGGATTCTTCTCGGTAATGTTCCACATCTGCAGGAACATCAGCTCAAAGCTCGCGGCCGCATCGCCCTTCAGCATGACCGCAGTGTCCTTCCAGTGTCCGAACTTCTGGACATGGTTGATGTATTCATCTGCCAGGTTTACGCCGCCGTTGAAGGCCACCTTCCCATCGACCACAAGGATCTTGCGGTGGTCCCGGTAATTGTAGTGCGTGGAGACAAACGGCATGACCGGAGAAAATGCCTTGCACTTGATCCCGAGCTGCTGCATCTGCTTCGGATAGTCCGACGTGAGCAGGGAGATCTCACACATGCCGTCGTACATAACCCTCACGTCCACGCCCTGTTTGGCCTTCTCGGCGAGGATCTTCAGGATGCTCCCCCACATCTTTCCCTCTTCGATGATGAAGTATTCCATGTAAATATATTTTTCCGCGTTTTTCAATTCGCCGAGCATAGCCTCGAACATATCCTCGCCCAGCGGGAAATACGTTGTCTCGGTGTTCCGATAGATAGGGAACCGGTTGGTCCGGTTCATATAGCGGTTCAGATCGTCCGTGCCGGAGTTCACGATGTCCGGCTCGGAGAGGATATCCGCGTCCTGCGCAAGGAAATCCCTGCTCTCGCTGATCCGCTTTGCCAGCAGCCCTTTTACGCTGCGATGGCCCACCTCGTGCTGGGTAAACCAGAGCATGATCGTGGCGGGCACTGGAAACAGCATGATCAGGTTCAGCCATGTCAGCTTTGCGGTGGCGTCCATATCGCAGTTAAACAGGTAGAATACCATGCCGATGGAAAAGATGGCCTGGGCCGCGGAAAACCATCGGAAGTACTCGGAAAACCAGTTATAAAACGACAGGAAAAGAGCGACCTGCAAAACGATCAGCACGATCATGGTTCCCGCCCTGCTGAATACGATCCGCAAAAGTCCCTTCTTTCCTTCTTTCAGCAAATAAAGCTGATCGCTATTTTGTACATCCTGTGACATAGCTGCTGTCCTCCGTTCCTGTTTTATATTCCTTGTCACATCCTGCCGCTTTTTGAGGTTTCTCCTAGGGTTCGCTCACCGGCTCTGGATATACCATAATTTCTTTTGGCGCCAGGTTGTAGCAGTCCAGGGACCGTTCCATCGTATATGTATTGTCTTCGCCCGCCAGCGCGTTCTGCAGCACCAGTCTGACCGTCAGGCTGGAATTGTGTTCCGCCGCATCCGCCGGCTCATCTCTGGTTACCTGAAACGTCTTAATGGAACATCTGTGGTACACACTCTCGCCGAGCTGCCAGGGCGTCATAGACCAGGGTGTCTCCTCCGGCGCTTCCTTCC
Organism: uncultured Marvinbryantia sp.; assembly: GCA_947630735.1. Lineage (GTDB taxonomy): Bacteria > Bacillota > Clostridia > Lachnospirales > Lachnospiraceae > Marvinbryantia. The sequence goes on along the minus strand of CANRIR010000022.1, from coordinate 18,170 downwards.
CTTCCGGCTTCACATAATAATCCATCGCCAGATAGTTTGCACCGTCTTTTTCTTTCAGATACATACGCACTACGTTGCCGCTCTCTCCGCTGATATACCACACTTCCGACGATCCCTTAGTGTTATCGATCATGATCTTGCAATCGCCGTATGCCTTCGTCTCTTCCTCCGTCTTTCCTTCTAACATTGCCTGCGGAAAAATATCTACCCCCGGACCGGATATGCTTTCATCATCCACTGCGGCTTGCAGGCCCGCATTTCCAAACGTTTGTTCCTTCGAATATCTCGCGGCGCTCAGCTCGCCCGTGATCGTCTCCATGATCACCGAAGCCACATTCTGCTCCGTCGCCACCGCGCTCGCCACTGCGTGACTTTTCAGAAAGGTGCTGAGCACCAGCGTGGCCGAACTGATAAAGAGGGCGGTCAGCGCAAACGTAACGATGATCTCCACCAGGGTAAAACCGCCGCGGTTGTTTTTTCGTCTCTTCATGCGTCCTCCCCTCTTTTACCGGTAAAAATAGAGTTCGTACGTGATCTTCTCTGGATCTTCCGATTCCGATCTTCCTGTCACTTCCGCTGTGTATTCTTTCTTATCCAGACTTCCGTGGATGCGGAAAGCCGGTTCATCTTTATCCGCTTCGTACACCAGGAGGATATTTTCCGGGTCCAGGGGATGGCTATAGGGCGCCTCTCTATAGTACGCCTCCATAATGGTTCCCGTAACGGCGTTCAGCACCTCCGCGCGGCGCACCAGGTTGTTGGCGGTGGTCACCGCCCCTGCAAAACCCGCCACTCCGATCAGCAAAATGATGAAGGCCACCAGAACCGATATCATGGAGGAACCGTCGGTATTTTTCCATCGCTCTTTCCATGTCATGTTCGGTTCTCACTCCTTCCTGTCGTCACCCATGTCCAGTTATACGGATAGCCTTCTTCTCCCTCTGGGGGAGTATTATAGTCGCTGATCGCCTGCACCTGATTGAGTTCAAACGCTCTTTTCACATGGTACTCCGCATCGCTCAGCACACTGTACACGTCAATAAACAGTCTTACCTTTTGATCCTTGAGTTTCTCTTCCAGTTTCTCTGTCTCCGCATCAAAACCTTCTTTCGGCTCCCACGTCCAGTACATCTCTATGCAGATCTGATGCTTATCTTCCTCCTCGGAGTCCAACATAAATTTTTTTACTGCATCCTCCTGATTGCCCGCGCCGCCATTGGCATTCTCATCGTAAGGAATCCAGGCACTCTCCTTTTTGTTCACAAAGTTCATGATCCCATCGCGCACATAGCGTATCAGGCTTTGGTATGTACGTTCTGTCTCTCCATCGCTTACTTTTCCAGGTTCTTCCTCCATACCATGCACCCGCAGCATATCCCTCGCGAACAGTTCACCCAAAGACACGGCCTGCGCCTTGCCCCGTTCAAAATATACACTGTTTCTCGCATTGTTCAGGGCTACGGATCCGGCCAGCAGGATGGTCGCGGACAGGGCCAGAAATACCACCATCACGCAAAGGACGATCACCATGGCTGCGCCGCGGTTTTTTTCTGCCCGGTTCATAGACCATTCCCCCTGTCAAAGACTCCAAGGCCCACCAGCGGCTCGGCAGCCGGCACAGCCTGTGCCGGCTCCGGTGCCGGCGCCTCCGTCCAGCTTTCTGTCGCAGGCATCTGGGCCTGTGTCTGAGGTTCTGTTATCGTTTCCGTCTGCACGGGAGCCTGCATCTGAGATTCCGGCGCAGTCTCCGTCTGGTGTTCCGTCAGGTTCGGGTCGATGCCCACCTCGGTCCAGACCTCCGTGCCGCCCTGCGAATGTGGCTCTGTCTCTGTGGCGCTCTGTTCCCAGCCGCCGGCCGGCACATCCTCCTGCTCAAAGACAATGCTCCCATCGCCTTCAAAATATATGCCCTCGTTCTCCTGCTGCATCGCCATCTGTGCCTGCGCGGCCTGCTGCGCCTCGCTCGCCCGCTGCGCCAACTCCTCATCGGTGCCCGTGCGCCAGATGAGCAGCGGCCGGTAATTTCTGGGCAGAAGCTCGTAATACTTGTATTCCTCTTTATCCAGGCCTTCCTTTTCCGGATCAAACGCCTTGTCGTACTCCTCGCCCGGCTTCAGGACGCGCTGATAATCCAGCAGTTCCTCCTGTCCCTCCTGCCTGGTCTGGCTGTTCAGCAGATACGTGTACTGCATGCGGTTGGCCGTAATGCCCTCCTTCGGCTCCTCAAACGCGCTGTTTGCCAGCGGTTCCAGGATGATGCTGTGTGTGCCCAGCACACTGCGGTAATCGTACAGGAACGCGGCGTCCCCATCCTCCTCCGCATCGGGCAGGATCAGACAGAACTCTATCATCGTCACTTCGTTGGAAAATTCATTGTCGCTGTACTCGCGGATCTGGATCCGCGCACAGACATTTTCGATCACCTGGCTGCCCAGCCCCGGCACGCTCTGCTCATAGCGGTAAGTGTAGGCGTTCTCGCCCAGGGCATTCTCATCCAGGGTGATCTCATAGAGCCTCTGCAGGGTGGTGTTGACCTCGTGCTCTTTCTGGAACAGTTCCGCATTTTCCTCTACGGGAACGATCACATGCAGATTCTGCGGCATTTCCTCGTTCGGATGCAGCTCGTGCCACTCGTCCTGCTCCTCGTCCGTGAGGGAGCGCTCCAGCTGATAGCCCAGATTGTTCGCGCTGCGCATCAGATCCACGGTAAACGTGGGTTCTTTGTAAGCGTCGGAATCCGGTTTCACGGTCGGCTCCAGCAGGCCGTAGAACGACATGCGCCAGCCGCTGTCCTCCCAGCCCGCCTGATTCTTCATGATATACCACTGAAGCAGCGGATGCAGAAGCGTAGTCTCGCCCATATCCGACATCACGCCGTTCGCGTCTGTGACAGTCACCGCGTAATTTTCTTCAATGCTTCCCCGCACTGCCTCGCGCGCATCCATGCGCACCGCCGGCAGGCGCATCCACAGATAATCCGACCAATCGGACATCCACATGCCGTCCATGGAAATGGAAGCGATCTGCGCGCACAGATAGCTGCCCGCATAGCTGGACGGAAGGTTCTGGAAGGTAAAGGTATTGTCCACCATATCCAAAATGAGCATACTGTCAAACTCGCTCATATCCGTAAGCAGGTTCTGCTGCAGCGGGGCCTGGTCCTCACCCTCGGCAGGCATGGCCGTATAGAAGCCCGCCCGCATCAGGTAACCGCTCACATTCGGCACCGGATCCGCCACCATCGTGAGCCCATTGCGGAACACATCCTCAGCGGCCGGCTCCCGCTCCACCCCGTTTTCATCCACGCCTGTGGTCTGTTCCCAATCCAGCGACAGATGCGCGGCTGTGGGCGGCACCAGCGGGTACTCGGACTGATACTCTGTTTCGGTCTCGCTTTCGCTCTGCGACTCACTCTCGCTTGCCGGTTCGGACTGATCCTCGCTCTCGGTCTGCGGCTCACTCTCGGTCTCCGGCTCGGTCTGGGCGCTGCCCCCGCTCGGCGATGATCCGCCGGACGATCCGCCCCTGGACGACCCGACGCTGGAACCGCCCACAGAGCTGCCGTCCTCCGCGCTGGTCTTCATGACTCCCTCCTCAGAAGCTTTCGGGGTCAGTAAGTTGCTCCTATATGGAGAAGCAGCTTTCAAAAATTCGCTCGCATAAACGTCAAAGCTGCCGTCCACTCTCTGCGATACGCTGTAGCCGTCCGCCACAGAAACCTGTACAAGATCCAGATCTGCGCTTTCCATCTCGGGAATGCCCACCTGGACCGGAGCGGCGTTCTGTTCCGCCTCCGACTCCTCAGGCTCTTCAGCCTGCACTGCCGCGGTATCTGTGTCTGTCTCCGCCTGGGTGTCCGTTTCTGTTTCCCCGGTCTTTGATGTATCTGTCTCTGCCTTTCTATTGGGATTCACTACATAGGGAGACTTCAGCAGTTCCTCGCCGGACAGCCCCTCCGCCACCAGATAGGCAAGTTCGGCCTGGCCGCCCTTCGGGGACAGCGGGTACATCCGCACACTTGAAGTATTCGGATCATAGCCCTGCGGGATCGGCACAATCAGAGTAGCATTTTCACTGTCTATCTCCCGCTGCGCCCATGCCGCCGCCACGCCCTTTACCAGCGTGTCCCCGATCTGCACATCCTGCAGAACCTCCGCACGGTATATCGCAGCCTCGGGGTTCGTGAGCACGAACATTTTGCTGGTGCTCTCCGTTCCTTGCGATGCTGCCATTCCTTTTGCGAAGCCATTTGTCAATTTCTCTATAGCCGGACAGATAGCGCTGAAGGAAGTCTTTTGGGACGGCGCCCGCATATCGTCTTCTTCCGTGCTTTCGGCCTCTGTCTGCGCCACCGCTTCCGCCTCATCGCTGAAATACGCAGTCTGCGCAGCTTCTTCCTTTTTCTTTGGAGACACCTGGATCTCCGTAAACATCAGGCGCACATCCGTAGTGTTATTCTTAGAGAATAATTCTAACCCTTCGCCTTCTTCTGGCCTCAACACCCCATTTCCCCCATCCAGCGGAATGGCCTTCGGTTCGTTCCCGTCCAGATCGATCTGCGCAGTATAAGTTTTGCTTTTCTTCTTCTCATCTTCGATTGTCTCCGAGCGCAGTTTGAAAGACAGCGTGCAATCCGTATAATCCTGTGCATTGATCACATATAGATAATAGGCCGGTTGACTTGCCAATGGCTTTTCCAAACGCACCGTCAGGCTGGGGCTTTTCAGCGCCGGCACGATCTTCACATACTCCAGCGCCGGATCTGTAGGCTGCCCGCTGTACGCATAGTTGATCACCCGCACCAACACCCATTTTTCCATCCAGCTTGGAGATACGCGCAGGCTGTGTTCTGTAACACCGCCGTACAGAGCGGTCTGATACACCGTGGGATCGCTTAAGCTTCCTTTCTCGGCTGCATCTTTCGCACTTTCGGCTCCTTCTTCTGTATCATACAGGAACAGCTCCACCGTGGTAGAATAAACTATGCCCGGATCTTCCGAACTGTCCGGATCATTCTCATTCTCCCAGGAAAGCTCCAGCAGACCGCCGTTATTTTCCGCCTGCAGATTGACCGGCTTCGGCGCCTTTTCTACATCCACCTTCTCGTCCCTCTCCAGGCTCAGGCAAGCGCCCGTCAGCGTCATTTCCAGCTCATAATAGTTGTCTCTGCCATGTAACTTATTCCCTTCTGCTCCTTCGCTGTCTTCACTGTTCGGATCATAATATTCATTATCATTTGTCCTGCTGACTGCAGCCAGATAATTAAGATCAGATTTCGGCTCTTGATCTTCAGGAGACTGATATGCCCCGGTCTGATAGCTGACTGCGGAGCCGATGCCCGCCGTCTCGATGACTTTCGGCACCGGAACCTGCTCTGTTTCGTCGGCACCATCCCCGGTACTTTCTTCTGCTTCGGACTCTGTCTCCTGCGAGATCTCTGAGGAATAGTAGAAATTGTTCTCGCTGGCAAATAACGTCTTCAGCTCGCCAAATGACTTAGTGCCTTTCGGAACTGTGGGATATCTCACATCCGCCGTGCCGATGCAGTTCTGTATCGTAATCTGACCCGCGCCCAGAGATGTGCAGTCCGCATCAAAGTTGTTTTCATTTAGAACTGCCGCCAACCCCGCAAACCGAGCTTCATCCTCAGTTTTTTCAGGTCTGCCATAATTCCGGCAGCGGTTCAGCGTCAGAGAGACATTGTTTGCGCTGTTGTACACCGCGATACCTGCACCGAACGTAAGACGCCCCGCATTCACACAGTCCGTCAGAACGATATTGGCCGCAGCGACAGTCTGCTGTTCGCCGCCCGTGCTCCCCAGCACGCCCGCCTGCGCCGCCAGTGATGCGATACCCGCGCCAAATGAATTTGGGGTTTTAATCTCGCCAAAGTTCTTGCAGGAAAACAGTTCCACCCGGCCCTGGGCCATGTCTGAGAAGCATCCCACAATACCCGCACCGGACGCGTCTTGTGCCGTGACGACAGCATTTTTGTCTACATCCAGGGGAGAATCATTGTCTTTTTTCGGTTCTTTGCCATTCTCACATCCGCTGATGCTGCCGCTGGCCGCAGACTTCCATTCTCCAAGGATGCCGCCCACTTTGCTCTTGCCGGACACAGCGCCATAGTTTTTGCAGTCCTGCATCGTGAAGCTCCCGCCTGTCGCCGCATCGATCTGCATACGGCCCACGATGCCGCCCACGGCTTCGCCATCGCTGGAAATACCTACCACGGCAGTATTGTTATTACCGGCCATCAGGCCCGCTTCATTGATCAGCCCATACAAACCTTCTTTTGAAGTGTGCAGACCAACGATACCGCCCACAGGGCCTACATTTATTACAGTTCCATCCAGTGCATTTCCATTCTGCGCAGTGATGATCCAGTGCGGTTCACTTACGATATCTACCAGCGTGGCACTGTCCTGATTGATACCCACAACACCTCCGGTTGCAAGCGCACCGTGAGAAGTAATCTCCGCTTTCTGACCAGGTTCAGCAAATTCGTATTTATACCGGATCTTTCGAATAGTTGCGCTATCCATATTGCAACCTGCAACACCGCCCACGTAATTTCTGCCATTGGATATTATTGACGCCTCTGAACCACGATCACGCGTCCCTGCTATTCCAACGCAACATTCCTCAATGATACCATTACCCGCATTAATGCCAGCGATGCCACCATAAGCCATGGGGATGGCATTGGGATTATTTCCTGTATCTCCATTTCCAGTAATTGTCCCGGTATACAGAATATTATGGATTGTTCCCTCATTCCGGCCTGCTGCACCGCCAATCGTTGATGGGTTCGCAGCCGTATCACTTACGTTAAACAATATTCTCGCATACTCATCATCTCCTGATGTCTCATACCGATCAATCATGCCATAGTTTTCTCCGGCGATACCACCCACATATGTGGCATTAACGGTACTGATAGTCGGAGTTCTACCTGGTTCCAAGTCATCGTTTGCCACAAATATAGTTCCGAACTCCCTGTTTACACCCACCAGGCCTCCCAAAGAGGCAGTCCCATTGGCCTGTAGTGCATACTCTTTTGTAGGCATTATCCGTGTCTTCTCAACAATCCCCAGATTTTCACCGACTATGCCGCCTGCCATGCCGCCGTTTGTCGTAACTGTAGCATAGCTCTGACATATGCCTCCTCCATCTGTCTCCCCGATCAAGCCATTGTTTACACCCACTAGTCCGCCCGTCTTATTTCCACCGATTATTGCCGCAGTAAAATTAATTATCACACCTGTAAGGGATCCTTCATTTGTCCCCACAATACCTCCCACAACTCCTTCATAAGAGTTCCCAGCATTTACTTTTACATTCACGCTAGATATTTCTTTAATCTCACTATAATTAATACCTGCAATACCGCCAATGTCTGTCCCGCCAGCGTTAACGCTGCCGGTTTGGTTGGGATTCCATTCTGCATTTGTGCCGAAAATTGACCCATAGTTTTCCGCAGCCATACCACCCACTGTGCTAGAACCAGTGACCGTGGTGCCCGACGGAACCATGCATTTTTCCAATTCTCCTGCCTTACGATCATCCGTTCCATCCTCGGTTTTGCTGATCACATAGCCGTTCACACCCACAATACCGCCCACGAAACTCCGGTCTTCCCTGCCCACGGTAGCCGCCTTACAGGATATTATATGCCCCTCGTTAAGCTCCGCCAGACCGCCCAGATACGTGGCGTCGTCCGCCTGCACTGTTCCGGAGGTGCTGCAGTTTTCCAATGTGGTATTTTCCGTCACATAGCCCAAAATGCCTCCGGAAAAACTATAGCGTTTTCCCTGTCCGTATTTGCTGATGCGTTCCCGCGATGTCTCCGCCGCACTGGTCGCAGTCACGGCGACATTACTCTGGAAATCTTTGAGCTTCAGCTCCGTGTGGGATGCATTATAGCCTAACACGCCGCCCGCAAAGATTTTTGCGTTGACCACAGGGCCAGACGTCCCGTCTTCCGGCTGTTCGCCGCCTGCGGTCTCTTTATTCTGGGTAACAGTAAGAGAATCTGCTGCTCTTGTGTCCTGCTCGTCAATCATAAATATATTCTCTGCAAGCAGATTCACCTCTCCGCCATCTGCTGCAGTCAGCATAGAGATCACATTTCCATCCGCAGACTCATCAAACAAACGCTCTAAGACATCTGGAATCACCACGCGGTTGTAGCCGAACAGTCCGCCCGCAAAACCGCCGGACGCCGTCACATTGCCCGCATTACCGCTCTGGATGATGTTTGTATTACCCGTGAGCGCCACAATATTGGCGCCCGCATAGCCGCCCACATAGCTTCCGCCCGTGACGGCCGCTGCGTCGCACACCAGCAAACCGCCGTCTGCGCTTAAGAGCGCCGCGGAGGTGTTCAGGCCCACTGCGCCGCCCACAAAACTTCCGCCCAATACAGAAGTTCCGCTGACGCTATATCCACTGATGGTCCCGCCATCCCTTGTTCCGTCATTGTAACCCACAAGACCGCCCACAAAGTTGCGCCCGCTGATATTCAAAGAAACTGTCTCAGTTTTTTCCTCTGCTCTTATGCTTCCGCTGTTGCTTCCGGCAAGGCCGCCCACATAATCCGCCTGTGCTGCACCGAGCCTTTCAAACAGCGGACTGGCGCTGCTGTCACCCGTCGCCTCACAATCTTTGATAATGCCCGCATTCACACCGGCGATACCGCCCACATAAGCTGGCCGGATGCTTCCGGCAGCTCTCTCGGCATTGCCCGGATCGGCCGCCGCCATCACAGCGCCGCTGTTGGCCCAGCCTTCCACAGTCGGAGCCGGATTTATCCCGTCCGTCACAATATCTTTCTGTGTGGCATCCGCTGGGGCGATTCCCTCAGCCAGCTTCCCGTTCGCACCCACAATGCCGCCCACAAAACGCCTGCCGATCACGGAAGCCGCATTGCTCTTCTTATCATCTTCATTCTTTGCTGTCAGTGCAGCGCTGCTCGCGTTCATGCCCACGATGCCGCCCACGAAATTCTCTCCCAGTACATAGGCAGGACTATCCCCACTGGCAGTCGTACCGGCCGCGCAGTTGGCAACCGAAGCCGTGCCGTCCAGATATCCCACAATGCCGCCCACAAAGTTTCCGTTCAGGCGCTCCTGGATCTGTTCCTCAGTCAGCGCCGCGGCTGTGCCGTCCGTTCCTTTTTGCGGTGCCGGATTGCTCGCACAGTTCTTGATCTGTATATTCTTTACGTAACCCGCAATGCCGCCGAAATTTTCCAGAGACAGTTCTTCCACCGGCTCAGCATCCACAAAGTTCGCATTCTGTTCGTTGTTCCAGCCGTACACCAGCCCGGTGTTCGCTGCGCCGGAAAGCGCGGCAGCGCCCGCTCCGGTTCCATCCAGCAGGCCCACGATGCCGCCCACGTTCTTGAGGCCGGTTACCTCAGCCCCGTTTGTCAGCCTGGTGCGGTCTGTAATTTTATCAAGCGCGCCAAAACTGCCCAGGACGCCGCCCACGTTCTCGCCGCCTGTCACATAGCCGCTCAGCACTTCCAGGTCTTGCAGTGTGCCGTTATTTATACCGCAGAACGCGCCCACGTTCTTTGCGGCATACACGTTAAACGCAGTCTCCTCCGTCCGGCCTGTCACAATGCCGCGCACATCCACATTCGCTAAACTCAGCTCTTGAATCGTACCGTTATTCGTCCGCACAAGGCCCACGTCCTCCGTGGCAGCGTAACTTCCATCCGCCTGTACCACAAGGGGAGCCTCCAACGTCAGATAGTCGATGGTCCAGCCGCCAGCGGGCATCTTCCCTTCTCCTTCTTCCTCCTCTTTCTCTTTTTCAGAGGAGGTAAGGATGCTTTCCCCGGAGAAAAGGATGCTTCCAGCCTTCAGTTCCCTAATGCCCGGAAACGCCGGATAGCGGGTGCGTCCGCCGTCCGCAGCCGGCTCGTAATAGGGCTCTTCGTTCTGGAAATGGAAAAATTTGATCGTCCAAAACCCGGTGCCCGGCGCTTCCGGCGTCTCCCCGTCGGAAGCTTCCCCGTCACCGTCTTCCAAAGCCGGTTCTCCTTCTCCGTCTCCGCCTGCAGTCTCTGCGTTTCGCGTATGTGAAAGCAGGCCGTTCGGTCCGCCCCAGGCGAAATCCTGCACAACTTTATATCTATTAGCTTCTGTGCTGCCCGTGTCATGGAACCCGACGTTATAGAGATGGCGGGCATTCGCGATCTCATATGATTCAGACTCCACGTCTTTCTTTCCATAAACCGCAAAAAGCGGATTATCCTCATTGGTCACAAGCTGGCTGTCCGCCTTTTCCTTTATGTATACCTTCGCACGGATGTTCTGTTTCCCGTCCAGGGACAGGCCATAATGCTTACCGTCCTTATCCAGCGCCAGCCTGCGCACGCTGTAGGTTGACAGGAGTTTTTGCTGCGCATCCGGATCAGCACTATTGATCTCGGACAGGCCGGAATCCAGCACATCCAGGGACAGTGCAAAACCGCTGCCATATTTTTCATGCTCCGCCAGATAAGCGTGGAATTGAAGCCCACTGCCATCAGAAAGGGTCAAGGGCTCTGGACTTTCATCATCACCAGCATCACCATAAAGAAGCACCTGTGAAGCCTTCACACACGCTTGACTGCCCTGCTCCCTGGTGATCTTTTTTACCTCATCTTTGCTCAGCTCGATCGACACACGCTTTGTCTCAGCGGAACCGTCCATCTCATAGAGTTCAATGACGTAATTCAGGTCACCCTTCAAATATTGATCATCCTTATCCAGGAACCACTGCACATCCAGGGAATCGCCGTTGATCAGCTCCGCTCCCTTCAGCTCCAGGTTCTCCACGCTCGCGGGCGCGCGCTCCGAGAGCACGGTGCTGTAATAGCCCAGGGAAACCCTCCTGCGGTGAGACTCCCCGCGGTCCTTGATATCCAGGGCGTCGGATGCGTCCTCATAGGTGAAGCTGTCCGCGCGGTCACAGTAGAGCACGCCGGAGACTACGCCGTCCGCGGCGTCAAATTCCACGCATATTGACGCCTTCCAAATACTAAGATCCGTCACGTAGTCGCGCAGGAACTGAAACAGGAGTTTTGTTTCCTGATCTGCGATCCCGGCCCCGTTTCCGTCTTCCTTCAAGGCTTTCTCAATCGCTTCGTAGTCGCTCTTTTTGATCATCAGATAGGAGATGGTCTCGTTCCTGCGGCCTTCCGCCTCCCCCGCATCCGCCAGCATCTCATTTTCCGCTTCAAACGCGCTCTGGGGAACATAGGAGGGCTCGTGGTTCAGCGCCTGCACATCCCGGCGGAACTGATCCAGCTTGCCGCTGGCCTTATAGTATGTGATGGCCGACTGCGCCGCCGCAAACAGTGTCTTGGCATTGTCGTTGTTGCGCTTGTATGCGGCATAGCTGGTATAGCCGATCATACCGCCCACCGAGGCGGCCGCGATCACGCCGATCAGCACCAGCACCACAATAAGCTCCACCAGCGTGAAGCCTCCGCGTTCCTTTCTCCCTTTCTGGAATATTTTTCTCATCGTATGTAATTTTTTCTGCATTTTCTATCCCCTCTGACTATGCGCTGCTTCTATGGATATGCCGCACCGGGCGGCGTCATTGTCTGCAAAAGGGTATAAAACCCCAATTTTTATTAGCGTATCACATTTCTGTCTAAATTACAAGTCAAAACAGGCAGGGCCGGCGGCAATGTTCCGCCGGGCCCTGCCCGTTTTCGCAGTTTCTCTATGCTTTTTTAAACAAATGTCTAGTTCAGGCCGTCCAGATAGGCCCGGATGTTGGCGAGGATCTCCCGGTAGGCCTGCATCAGCTGCCCGTGGTGCTCCTTCGCAAAATCCGGGTTTCCCTCCCGCAGCGCCTGCTCCACGGCAAGCGCCTGCTCGGAGAGCTCCAGCGCTCCCACCGTGCGCGAGCTGCTCTTTAAGGCGTGCACCTCGATCAGATAGTTCTTCCAGTCCCCGGAGGCGCGAAGGCTCTCCATCTCCTCCAGCTTGTCCTCCTCCGTGTAGGCCTGCAGCATTTCCTGATAGAAATCCAGGCTCTCCGCGCAGTAGGTAAGACCTGTGGAAAAATCCACCCCGGCGATGGGGCCGTCGCCCGCATCCGGCTGCTCTGCCAAACCGCCGCTCACATCCGACGGTTCCGCGTTCTTCCGCCCGGCCAAATCGTCGCCCGCACCCGGCTGTTCTGCGCTCGGCTGCCCTGCCGGGCCGCCGCCCGCGTTCGTCTTTCCCGCGGCGTCCTCCACCTCGCGGAAGCTCACCAGCTCCTGCGGAAGATGCTTCGCGAGCTGGTTTTCCAGCTGCCGGATCTCAATAGGCTTGGAGATATAGTCGGTAAAGCCCTGGCGCAGATACTCCTCCCGCGCGCCCACGGTCTCGTTGGCCGTCATCATGATGACCGCCGTGTCCTCAGGCAGCCCCTCCTCCTTCAGCCTGGCGAAGGTAACGATGCCGTCCATCTGCGGCATCATGTGATCCAGGAAAATGACGTGGTAATGCGCTTCCCGGACGCGCTCCAAGCACTCCATGCCGCTGGAGGCCGTGTCCACCTGCACGCCGTTGCGCTTCAGAAGGTTCCGGGTTACCCGCAGGTTTACCGCGTTGTCGTCCACCACCAGGACGCGCGCGTCTGGGGCATAGACATACTCCTGCTTTTTCCTGCGCCCGATGAGGTTCAAAAAGCTCTGCCGGTAATCGCCGATCTCTTTTTCCGACACCACGCCCTGCTTCAGCTCGAAGGAGAAGACCGACCCTTTTCCGTAAACGCTCTCCACCTTCAGATCGCTTCCCATCATGTGCAGCAGGTTCTGCACGATGGGGATGCCGAGGCCCGTCCCCTCGATGTTCCGGTTTTTCTCCTCATCCAGGCGCTGGAACATGCCGAACAGCCGCTCCATGTCCTCCTCGCGGATGCCCATGCCGGTGTCCCGCACCTCCACGCCCAGCAGGATGTCGTCTTTTTCTCTCTCTATGCCGCGGATCTTCAGGGTAACGCTGCCCTCCTGCGTGTATTTCACGGCGTTTGTCAGAAGGTTTGTGATGATCTGGCGCACCCGCACGTCGTCCCCGTACAAAGTCTCCGGGAGCGTGGGGTCGATGTCGATCTTCAGCTCCAGGTTCTTGGCCTGCGCCTTGTCCGCGATGAGGTTGACCAGGTTCTGGATCAGCATGCTCGTCTCGTATTCCACCGGCTGAAGCTCCATCCTGCCGCTCTCGATCTTTGTGAAGTCCAAAATCCCGTTGATCAAAGAGAGCAGGGTTGCGCCGGCGCTCTGAATCTGCACCGCGTACTCCTGAATGTCCGAATCCTTATTCTCCCGCAGGATCATCTCGTTCATGCCCAGCACGGCGTTGATGGGCGTGCGGATCTCATGGCTCATCTGGGCCAGGAACAGGGATTTGGCCTGGTCGGCCGACCGCGCTGCGTCCGCCGCGGCTTTCAGCTGCACGTCCGTCTCCCGCTGCCAGCGCACCATCTTGTGCATCAGAACCACCACCGCGCCGATGCATATTCCGAACAGCACCAGGAACAGGATGGCATATTTCGCCATGTCGCCGTAGATGGCCCAGAAATCATTTACCACAATAACCTTGAAGTTGGACAGGCTCTCCTCCATGGAGACGCAGGCTTTCAGCTTCCGGTCGTAGTCGCGCAGCACCTCGATCCCCGTGGAATTGTAGACCTGGGCGTACACCATGTCGTGGATGTTGACGGCGCTGTTGTCCGCAAACTGGTATTCCGGGTTCGGATGGTTGATGATGCGCCCGTCCTTATCCACCAAAAAGGCGTAGCCGGTCTCGGAGTAGCTGTTTCCCAGAATCTCCATCAGCATGTCCAGATAAAAGTCAATGGCGAACACGCCCAGAAATTCCCCGCTGTCCGTCTCCACCTTCTTGGAGAACGTGACGCAGTATTTCCCCGTGCGGGCGTCATAGTAGGGCTCCGTGATGCTGAAGCTGTCCGTCTCCATCGCGCCGATGTACCAGGGGCGCTCCTCCTCCACGTAGTCCTCCTCCGGCACCCAGCCGTTGTTCATGACCATGGGATGCCCGTGGGCAAAGTCCGGGTTGGCGATGTAGGTGGCGGAGATGCCCTGATAATGCTTCGTGATGCGGTCCAGAAAGCTGACCATCTGCGGATAGTCGTCCAGAAGCTCCGGCTTGGCGGCCACGGTGTAGGAGAACATGTCCAGAATGTTCTTCTGCTCCAGGATCCAGGCGCTCACTTCATAGTTGTAGCCCCTGGCCTCCTCCTCCAGCCGGGAACGGCTCCAGCGGCCGGTAATGCCCGTGGTAATGGAGATCGTGACGATCATGGTCAGCACAAACACCGCGTTGATGCCCATTTCAAACGAGCGGCGCTCCCGCTCGGTAAAGGCCGCGCGCTGTTTCTTTTTCTCCGCCGGGAAGACCGGCCCGCGGTTCTCCCGCTTGGCGAACGGCGCGCGGAACGCCTCCGGAAGGTTCTCGAAAAATTCTTCTTTTTCCTCCAGCGCCTCTTCCGCCCGCAGGCGCTGACGGCATGCGAACAGATAGAGCGTCACAAACACGGCCACAATGAGCAGGGTAAACACGACGTTCCGCACGAGCTGCCCAATGCTGTCCTTATAAAGGCTGCGGTTGCTCACCCGCAGCATCAGATACCAGCCGTTCTCCGTGCGGTTGCAGAAGACGGTGCTGCCGCCCTCCTGCGAGGTCATGCTGAAGGACTCGCCGCTGTTCGTGCCCGTCACCGCCTTGGTAAACACGGTCTGGTAGGCCGGGAGCTTTGAGGAGATCTTCTCCCCCAGAAGGGAGACGTCCCCGTACCCCACGATCGTACCGTCCTTGTCGGCGATCAGCGCGTCGCCGTCGCCGTCCTCGCTCATGGCCTCCACCGAGGCCCGGATGTCCCTCGTGCTGTAATCCAGGCCGATGATGGTCTCCCCGTCCCCCAGGGTCATGGCCACGGTAAAGCACATGTCATCCGTAAAGGCGTCGTCGTACACCTGGGAGATGTACACCTCGCCCCGTTTCATGGCCATCAGGCCCTTGTACCAGCTGCGGTCCTGCAGCACATAGCCCTCGGGCGGCTCCATGCCCGATATGTACACCTCATTGTCCACAATGCAGAACACGTTCAGGCAGCTTCCGCCGGAGAGCTCCAGCTCCAGCTGCTTCTGCTCTTTCAGGAAGGTGCGGATCTGCTCCGGATCCGCGTTGTCCGCCAGCATCTCCTCCAGGTTCGCCCCCACGCGGATCGCCGCGTGCTCGGCGCGCGTTAAGATCTGCTGCAGGTTTGCGACGATATTCTGCATGCGCATGCTGCCGATCTCTTCCGCCTGGCTGGCCGCCATGTCAAACATGACGCGGATGTTGACGAACATGACGGCGCACAAGAGCACCGACACCGCCGCCGCCACGATATAATTTGTCCGCAGTTTCTTTTTTCCTGAACTCATCTGCCGCTCCCTGTCACGCGTTTACCACCATGGTCTGAATGTCGTAGGACAGCGTAATGCTGCTGCCGGAATAAATCTTGTAGAACTGGTTGATGACCCTGTCCGCCACCATCTTTCCGTTTTCCAGATTGGTGTCCACCAGGATCACGATGTACTGCAGGCTGCTGTACCGGCTCCCCACGTCCACCATGCGCAGGGAGTAGGCCGCCGCCACCTCCAGGGTGGACATGGCCTCCTCGTACACGCTGTTGTCCAGATCGTTTTCCCCGCTCCCGATGGTAAACAGCAGGGTCTGCACCATCTGGCCCTTGCGCTTCACGTAGCGGGACAGATAGCTGTACAGGTTTGCGAACTCCTCGTAGGGCACCTTGAAAAGCCCCTTCTGCTCGTCCATCTTGCCTTCTATGATCAGGCGGATGTGGTCCAGGTCCGTGTCGGGCCGCGTCTCCCGCTTGACCGTCTGCACCTTGCGGTAGAAACCGCAGGCGTTTTTCCCGTTTTCCTTCACGTAGTACAGCGCCTTGTCCGCGTTGCTGTACAGGCTGGAAAAGTTCTTGCCGTCGGTGGGGCTTAGGGCAATGCCCCCGGAGATGTGGGTAACTCCTCCGCACCCGATCTCTTCCAGGCTTGCGGCAAATCCGTCCATGATGCGCTCCGTGCGGGCCGTCAGGGCTTCCCGGTCCGTCTCGTCCGTGAAGAACGCCACAAACTCGTCCCCGCCCAGCCTGCACACCACATCCTTATCCTCCACATTGGAGACCAGGGCGGATGCCAGCAGCTTCAGCACCTTGTCGCCCATCAGATGGCCGTAGGTGTCGTTCACATTCTTGAAATCGTCCAGATCCATGATCAGCAGAGCGCCCCTGTGCGCGCCTGCCAGAAGCTCCTCGATGGCCTTCTCCCCGTAGCCCCGGTTGTGAAGCCCCGTCAGGGAGTCCAGCGCGTTCTTCCCGGAGCCGTACTCCGCCAGCACGCGGTTCAGCAGGGTGCCGTTGTCGTCCGCCAGAGTCCACTGCTCGCTCTTCTTTTCGTCCTCGCCCCTCCTGCTCTCCGGCGGGATGTGGAAGCCCTCGTTCAGCATCTCCACAAACACGTAGGCCAGGTGCGGGTCGAACTGCTTGCCGGAGCAGCGCTCAAACTCCGAGACCACGTGCAGATCCGGCAGCTTGGCCCGGTAGATGCGGTTGGAGGTCATGGCGTCGTAGGCGTCCGCCACCGCGATGATGCGGGCGCACAGGGGGATGTCCTCCCCCGCCAGGCCGAAGGGATAGCCCTTGCCGTCATACCGCTCGTGATGATAGAGCGCTCCGTCCGACACGCCGGGGATCATGCGGATGTTCTTTAGGATCTCCGCGCCGATGACCGGGTGTTTTTTGATCTGCACAAATTCCTCGTCGCTCAGGCGGGTGGGCTTGTTCAGGATGGAGTCCGGCACGCCGATCTTGCCGATGTCGTGCAGAAGCCCGATGTGGTAGAGGTTGCGCGCCTCCTCCTCGCTCCAGCCCAGCCGCAGTGCGATCTGCTGCGAGCATTTGGCCACGCGCACCGAGTGGCCGGAGGTGTAGGCGTCCTTGGCGTCGATGGTGTTCGCGATGGCCAGAATGGAGTTGAGGGACACCTTTTCCAGAAGCAGGCTCTTTTCCTCCAGCCTGGCCTCCAGGTCCCGGCGCAGGCTGTACAGCTCGATCATGCGGCCGATGCGGCTTTTCATGGTCATGGGCACAAAGGGCTTCACGATGAAATCGTCCGCGCCCATCACGAAGAATTCCTTCTCCGTCTCCGGGGCAGAGTCCGCGGTCAGGATGATAATGGGAATCCCACTCCAGTCCTTGTTTTCCCGTATCTTCTCCATGGTCTCCGCACCGTCCATGCCCGGCATACGAAAATCCAGCAGGATGAGCTTCGGCTCGCACGTCTCCAGAAGCTCGAGGGCCTCCGCCCCTGAACCCACAGTCACAATGCTGTATTCCTCCTTCAGGATCCTCTCCGCAAATTTCCGGTTCATGGCACTGTCGTCCACCAGAAGAATGTCCACTTTGTTCAGCTGTTCCGGCATCGCATGTTCCTCCTCTTTACCGTCCGCACACTTTTAAAGACCAGCAGCGTTCCCCGATCCAGTGGGCCTTCCCATATCCCCTCGCTGTCCTTAAAATTTTTTCTTAATGATCATCTGCACCTTGCGGGACTTCACGCCCACGATCACCTCGTCGGCCAGTTTTGCCACGATGGATTTTTCCAGCTCGTCCCACTCTTCCTTTTTCGCCGCATTGCCGGAGTTGGAACCGATGTCGCTGCGCAGAGAGCCCAGGCTCCACGCCCGCTCGTAGCCGTAGCCCGGCATCATCTCATAGCCAAAGTCCGCGTTCTGCCAGGCGTAAGCGCCCGTCTCGTCGTAGCTCATCATGCAGGTTTCAAACAGACCCGCCAGCTTGCCCATGAACGTGCGGTGCGCGTAATTCTTCCCGCTGGAGGAAACCGCCAGCAGACGGTCCCGCTGCTCCAGATCCACAAAGGCCTCCGCCTCCAGTACGAGCTGCACGTCCTTGTTCTCCCCCTCGATCCAGAACTTTGCCTTAAATTCGCCCACGATGCCTTTTACCATGCCCATCATTTCTTCCGCCAGAAGGCGCAGACGCAGGGCTTCCCTGTGGTTCAGGTGCTGGTATTCCGCAAACCGCTCCGTCTCCTTCAGGGCGTCGTCTATCCCGTCGCCGGTGTTCTGCAC
>CANRIR010000021.1 GCA_947630735.1 uncultured Marvinbryantia sp. | reverse complement strand
GAGGACAGGCACAACCTGATGGCCTACCTGCGCAAAGGCGAGGGCCAGACCCTGCTGGTGGCGGCCAACTTCCAGCGAGAAGAGCAGACCATCGTGCTGGACGCCCCCTACCGGAAGCTGCTCCTCAGCAGCTGCGGCGATGTGGACGCCGAAGGAAACTCCGTCCGCCTGCACGGATATCAGGCGATCGTGGCGGAATTATAATAAATGCGCGGAAACACGCCATGCGCAGACTGGAAGGTACTGCGAAGTGCGTGCAGGGCTGTGTGCAAAGTGCCGCAGCATCGGCATCGCAGAACTTCGTGCAGCATGGTGGCACGACAGAGTATGCCACAGCGGCGCAGCATTTTGTTTAGCATGGCGGCACGGCAAAATACGCCGCACAGAAAAGGAGATCAAACTATGAAACATCACATAGATGGAATTATATTCGACGTGGACGGAACCCTCTGGGATTCCACCGAGGTGGTGGCCGTCGCCTACAACCGCACCATTGAACAATACACCGATTCCAGGACAAGAGTAACCGCGGACGACTTGAAAAAACTGTTTGGCAAGCCCATGGACGAGATCTTTGCCGCCATTCTGCCGGAAGTGCCCGCAGAAGACCGCGTCCTGATCGGCGAGAAATGTTTTGAGCAGGAGCACCTGGAGCTGGAAAAAACGCCGGGCACGCCCTATCCCCATCTGGAGGAGACCCTGCAGGCACTCTCCCAGAAAGTGCCCCTCTTCATCGTGAGCAACTGCCAGGCCGGGTACATCGAACTGTTTCTGCGCAAAACGGGCCTGGGCTCCTACTTCCGGGATCATCTCTGCTTCGGCCAGACCGGAACCTCCAAGGGGCAGACCATCCTGCGCCTGATGCAAAAAAACGGCCTGCACGCGCCGGTATATGTGGGCGACACGCAGGGCGACGCGGACGCCTGCACAGAGGCAGGCATCCCGTTTGTATTTGCAGAATACGGATTCGGAGAAGCCGCACATCCCGACTGGCGCATCCAAAGCCTCGCGGAGCTGCCTGCTCTGGTTTGAACCGCTTCGCCGCGAGTCTGACATATTCCTCTGCTAAAAATAAGCACTTCCGGATTTATTCAGAAGTGCTTATTTTCATATCAATGTTTTTTCATTTCCTCCGGCAGGTACTTCATCAATTCTTCTACCAACTCATACACCTTCGTCCCCGGTGCAATTTCCGTCGGTGTCTTTCCCTGTTCGCTTTTGATAATTCTCTTCGCATATCGTATTGCCAACTTCAGGTTCCCTTTTCCCATCAAAATTTCAAAAATATCTTTCCTGTTCTTCTGATACTTTCCAATTCCCAGTTCTTCAAATTTATCATTCAAAAACGAAATGTACTCACTTCGATGGTTATTAGCCGTATAAAATGCAAAGTGAAGCAAAAACCAAAATTCAATACATTCATTGGACCAGGCGCAATGATATTGTACTTCCGGATTCTCGCGGTTCAGTTTGTCCGCGCGTTCAACCACACCGTTGAAATCCTTTGCCGGAAAGCTATCCTTATCATATACGCACCATATTTGTCCTTTGGCAACGCGATTCTTTTTTACATAATTCTCCGCCGCTCCAATTACCCGCATTGTCTCCGCTGAACACGGTTCAATTTCTATCAGCACCATATCGCGATAGATTGGATTATCTTCGATTAATTTCTTAAATCCTGCAAAGTACTGGGGTTCCGTCTGCTCACCTTCACAAAAAATGTAGTACCGATATTTTTTCTTCTCCAGGTATTCCTGCCGACGTTTTTTCTTCCATACCTCCATCCCGGCTTTCTTAGGCACTGACCTTCCCCCAATCTATAATCCTTATAAGGTATGGATCAGCTCCATATTTTCCTTCCAGATATTGCTTATCAAATTTGGCATCTTTTCGCACAGACTCACCCTTGTCGTTTTTAAATTCCACCAATGAATAAAGATTAGAATTTTGAGCGTGTCCTTTCGCGGCAAACCAAATCTCATCTCTGCGAAATATTTCATTGGTCATCGTCGACAGATCGTGTGACGTAAAAATCAACTGAGCTCCATTTTGATTAATGCTCATATCCGTAAACATCAAGATGATATGGCGCAGGAGCAGTGGATGAATCTTGGCATCCAGCTCATCAATGATAAGCGTCTTACCGCTCTGCAAACTCATTGCGACCAATGGTAACAGGCCAAAAATTTTCTGTGTTCCGCTTGACTCGTCCAGCAGATCTAATTCCGCTTCATATCCATCTGCCGAATGTTTTGTGTAGACATCCAGAACTCTGCTGTCTTTTTCTTCTACACGAAAATCAACAATGTCCAGATCCATCTCTCGAATCATATCAAGCATGAGCGATTTTACTTGGGGACAACCGGCGACAGCCATTCTCAATTCCTGAAACGGATTTCCATAATCCAAAAAATCAATCCCTTTTTCAAACCAATCCAACACATCTTTAACTACCATATTGTTTCGATAAGTTATTCCCAGATAAGAAAGCAGCGGCAGTGTCTTTGACAACTCATCGCTAGTTTTCAATCTTGCAAAAAGCCCTTTCAAGATAATATCCTGCTTGTCCCGTTTGAATAAAGCAGATCTTCTCCGGGTCTCAAGTTTAATTCGATCCAGGCTTTCGTAAAGCACTACGTCTTTTTTTATTTTCAGAATATACCGGTATTCCGCCTGTCTGGTGCGAAAGAATATCTCAAATTCAGTAGGACTTTCTCTCCCTTTATCAGAAAAGGCGAACGGTTCAATGACAAATTTAGACGGCGGAACCGTCCGGTCCTCCTTGTCCTCCATGGCATAAATCGGCCGCAAAACTTTTGCAACCAAAGAATACATTGCTTCCAGTACGTTAGATTTTCCACCGCCGTTCGGTCCGTAAATTGCTGATACCGGCAAAAAGACTTCGCCGTCTCTGTCTTTGATCACTTTATCTTCATGTTCTGAAATAGCTGCCGCTTGCATATCAAAAGTAACTTCATCCCGGATGCTCTTAAAATTTTTCACTGTAAATTGGCATAGCATATTATCTACCCCCATTCTTATTATCTATTATATTCAAAAAATTTCATTTGTAAATCATTATTTGAGATTTTATCTCATATTTACTTGTAAAATTCTTGAATTCTATTGTGAAATGAGGTCAGACGATATACTTGCATAATAGCAAAACACGAAACCCTTCCCATATATCCTTTTATGATAATATAAAATAATGGCGGGGAAATTCCCCGCCGCTCGGTGGACCAGGGTCTTTCGACCAGCCCGAAATCAACCACCGTTGATTTATTGTATGCTAATTTTCATCCACACTTTTGATTGACAACACCCCAAAAACACGGTATCATAAAAACTGTCCACGCAGCCGGGGAGTTAGCGGTGCCCTGTACCTGCAACCCGCTATAGCAGGGGTGATACCAATCCGAGGGTTCTGCGCTGTAGAGCTGCCCTCCATAAGTGGCGTTGACGTTTGGGTCTTGCACAACAGGAATCTATGAACCGTGTCAGGTCAGGAATGAAGCAGCACTAAGTAGAACCTCCTGTGTGTTGCGAGGGTGCCTGAGCCGAGTTAACTGTGGAGGTAACGTCTGTGGCAGGAATTCGAAGTGCGGTGCGTGGATTATCACGATTTACGCAGGAAATCGTGATGCATGCCGCGCAATCGCTCGAAGAGCGATTTTGCATGCGCGGTGTATCCTTTTATTCTATCACCACCGCCATGCTTCCCATTTCCTCATAGATCTCCCAGAAGCGCTCCGCATCCCTTATTACTTTTCCATCCAGAGGATCAGAAACCTCCACTGTGCCGTCCCACAGGTTGTACCCGCTTAACACCACGCAGTGTTCGTTCAGATCCCACTCGTATTCTTTTCCCTCGTAATAATTGTATATTTCGGTGGGCGATTTGTCGCTCAGATAGATGGTCGTCCAGATCAGGACGGGCTTTTCCTTCGCCAGCAGCCGATAGATCTCTTCGCGGCTGCTGCCCGTGATGTTTTCCGCTTCCATGTCGGAATCGTGGTCGTCCAGATAGTTCTGGGCCGCCCGCACAATGGCCGGTGCATAGCACCCGCCTCCCTGCTCTATGTACGGGTCGCCGCAGAACCCCACAACAAAATTATCGCTGTAAGGAAGATAATCGTCCACGATGGTGGTCTTATCCAGATCGTCAAAACCAAGGTAATCCAGCAGGATCGTAAGCGATATGGACTCGCATCCTGTCGGCAGTTCCGGATATTGCAAAAGTTCCTCCGTGTCCAGAGACACTTCCATGGGAAGTTCTTCGGTTTCCTCCTCGGTTTCTTCTTCGGTCTCATCCTCCCTGATGACAACGGCGGAAGTATCTGTCTCGTCCTCCAGGCCGATGTGAATTTTCTCCGCGCTGGCTGAAGCGCCAAAACAGAATACTGCCGTTATCCAGATCAGTGCGATTTTTTTCATGCGATCGATCCCTTTCTTTTTCTATATAACCAATTATGGCGCAGCGCCCTCCGACGCTGTGTTTCCGTCCTGTGTTCCCGCGCTGTCCGGCGGCACATTTCCGTCCTGTGTTCCCGCGCTCTCCGGCGGCACATTTCCGTCCTGTGTTCCTGTGCCTTCCGGCGGCTCACTTCCATCCTGTATCCAGCCCATGCGGTGCCCATCCTTCATATGATGACCATACCCCATGCTGCCGTCGAATGTTCCGAAGTTTCCCATATCTCCGTCGGGCGTGCCGAAGCTGCCCGTATCGCCGTCGGGTGCGCCAAAGCTGCCCGTGTCGCCGTCGGGTGCGCCGAAGTTTCCCATGTCGCCATCAGGTGCACTGAAATTGCCCGTGTCGCCGTCTGGCACAGCGAGGCCGCCCATGCCGCCTCTGGGTCCGCCGAAGCCGCCCCGGATGTTTCCCATGCCGCCCACCACAGTGGACACGCCGTCCAGCGTCACTTCCGTGGCCTGGTCGTCTATGAAGAGCGTGTAGGTTTCGCCCTGCACCAGATCCGGGCTGGAAAATACCACGGAGGAACCGGACTTTTCGGCCTCATAGGAAAACAGCTCGACGCCGTCCGCGTCCGTCACTGTGATCTTTGCGCCCTCCTGGAACCCGCTCTGCAGATTGCAGAGGAAAGAGCACTGGCCCGACTGCGCGTCGAAGCTCTCCGCCATGCCCGCGCTGCCCAGCGCCAGCAAGGTGCCGCCGTTTATGACGCAGGTGCCGCCTATCTCCGCGCCGCTGTCGATAGCGCCGTTTGCGCTGTTCGTCGGCCCGTTCACAATGATGGTGCCGCCCTCAATATCAATATTTCCGTTGGAGTCCAGGCCGTCCCCGTCCGCGTCCACCAGCACGGTGCCGCCCTCAATGAGCAGGTTCGGCGTATCCTGCGTGGTCTTCTGGCTGCCGCCGCCCCAGCCCCAGGAGCCGGTTCCTCCAAATGCGTTTATACCGTCGTCAGTGGCTCGCAGGCCGACGGTGCCGCCGCTTATTGCGATCTGATTCGCCTCCAGCGCCTCCGTGGATCTCGCCACCGCGACGGTGCCGTCCTCGATCGTCAGCTGCGTCTGGGCAAATATGCCGTCTCCGTAGCACTCCACCAAAATGGTGCCGCCCAGGATATGGACCACGCCGTAGCCCTCCCCTGTCTCATCGTCCGACTGGATGCCGTCGCCCCCGGCGTGCACCGAGATGGTCCCGTCGTTTATGGTCACGGAATCCTTCCCCTTCAGGCCGTTGTTCACGGCGGTCACATCCAGCGTACCGGACGATATGGTCAGATCGTTGGTGGTGTGCAGGCCGTTATTCAGATAGCCGTACACCGCAAGGCTGCCGCTGCCCTCCACCTCCAGGTCGTCCCTGGAATAGATGGCCGCCCCTTCCGCCGTGCCGCTCTGGGGCTCCGCGTTCTCGTCGATGGTCACTTCACTGCCGCTCGTCGCCGTGTTTTCCGTGCCGTCCTCCAAAACCAGCGTCACTTTGTCCGCCTGTTCCACGTGGATGGCGTCTCCTTCCCGGTTTGTGACCGACACGCCGTTCAAGCTGAGCGTCACATCGTCTTTTTTATCTGCTTCTATATAAATCTGTCCGTCGGTCAGCTCTCCCGTCAGGCGGTAGTTCCCGCCCTCCGTGATGGAGACCACATTTCCCGACACCGAAGCGCCGTCCCCCGACACGGTGCTCGCATCCTGCGCCAATGTGATCTCGGTCCATTCCTGCGCCGTCGCACTATCGGCCCCTTCCTGCGCTGTCGCGCTCCCAGCCTCTTCCTGCGCCGATACAGTCTCAATCAGATTTTGCACCGATGTGCTCCCGGTCAGATCCTGCGCCAGCTCCATCTTGCCAGCGCCCTGCGCCGACGCCTCCGCCTGGCTCAAACATACCGCCAGACCCAAAACTCCTACCAGTAAATATCTTCTCTTTTTCATGGTCATGCCTCCTTACAGACTCTCATGCTCCGGCACCGTGCCGATGGCAATGTTCAGGTTCCCGTTCCTTGTGCGCAGCTCGTCGATAAACTCCTTCGGGATCCGCGCGTCCGGAAATGTCACGTGATAAGTCAGCTCAAAGAGCGTGCCCATGTTTGTGGTATGTACTCTGTCCAGATGCACGGATTTCGTGTATCTGGCGAAAATATCATCAAACAGATCCTCGTAGTTGAAGTCTTCCGGAATCGTGATCTTCAGCTGTTTCTCGCGGCCGGACGGCGCGCCGAAGCCAAATGCCGTCAGCGCCAGCGCGAAGCAGGCCACCAGCACAAAGAACAGGGCCGCCACCCCGATATAGCCCATTCCCAGGGCAAGCCCCATCGCCATGGACGTAAACAGCGCCGCGATCTCCTGCGCCGTGCCCGGCACGCTGCGGAAACGCACTAACGCAAACGCTCCCGCCACCGCAATGCCGGCCCCGATGTTTCCGTTTACCAGAAAAATGACCAGCGCCACGATCATGGGGAGCACCGCTACCGTCAGCGCAAAGCTCCCGCTGTGCCTGGATCTGTAAGAAAAGACAAGCGAGGTCAGGCAGCCAAGCACCATGGACGCGCCAAAGACGGCCAAAAGCTCCTGCCACGTTACCTCCGCAGAAAAAATACTGTTCAGCATACAGCTTCCTCCTTTTGAAATCCCAGTTTCTGGTTCTCCGTGTCCGCAGCGGACTCTCGTGACAGGTACCTGCAGTAGCAGGTTCCGTACTTCGAAAAAGAAGCGGGATAGATCCGGTACGCGCTCAAAAGGTCCGCCATCCACAATGGCATGGCCTCCGGCACCTTAATCTCCATCACGATGCCGCCGTCCGGCAGCACCGGTTCCCCGCGCATCCCGTCCGCCAGGTGCAGTCTGTCTCTGCGCCAGCGGATGTTCCAGTCGAAAGTTACCCGGAGCCCCGAGCCGTCCTTTGCCTCCAGCGCGATCCGCTCGTAGGCGATAAACACCTTCGGCTCCGGCCGGTATTTCTGCAAAAACCAGCGGATCTCCCGCTGGATCTGCTCCTCGCCGGAAAGACTCGTCCTGCCCGCCAGGAACCCGCTTATCCCCGCCGCATCCGATGCGACCCGCCTCTTGTACACGATCCCGTCGAATTTCTTCTTGATCTCTGCGTAGATCATGCTGTCCGAGGAGGGCATCCCGTAGCAGCGCACGCGGAATTTCTCTTTGTACACCGGTTTTTCAATGGACTTTCTCGCAAGCTCGTAGGTGTCTGTATCGTAATAGATGCTGCACACGCTGTGGATGCCGAATTCATCCTCGCGCATTTTCTCCAGCAGTCTGCCGTACAGAGACCGAAGCTGCTCTTTGGTAAGGAGATATTTTTTCTCGTACCGTTTGAAGGAATACTGAATTTGCTGCATTTCACACCTCAATCCACAGATCAGACTCGCGGCTGCGCCACAACCTATTTTTTACCATGAATTTATGTCTTTTCTGTGTTTTTTGTGTGATAATTTTTTAATTAGTAACTATACGCCCACAGACCTTTCATCTGTGAGACCAGACGATCCACCTCCCATGTCCGTTCGCTGTTCGCCGTGCTGTTGGGATCGTTGACGATGATCCTGCCGTCCCAGTCGATCCCGCGAAGCACAATAAAATGCCCGCGCCTGGTAAAGTCCCCGGGCCTCATGGAAGCGATGAGGGGACAGCCCTGCTGCAGCGTCCCCACGATCTCGCCGGAGTCGATGGACGGCTGCCAGACATTCAGGCCAAGGCTGCGCGCGCCGCTGGTCATCAGATCCCAGGAGGTGCCCACCCCGTCCACATAATAGCCTTTCTTCTGCGCCATGCGCGCCACGGCGTATGGGTTCCACTCCGTGTCCCCCGTGAGGCCGCAGTACACCATGGAAAGGCAGGTGGGCCCGCAGCCCGTCATAGCCAGAAACCCGGTTCCGTAGGTGCGGTAGCCCCAGCGGCCGTCCATCTGCAAAAACAGCGGAATGCCGCCCTGATAGACTTCTTTTGTAATGTCAATCTCAAAATCGTTTCCGCAGCACACCGGATATTCCAGCAGGAACCGCACAAGCTCCGGCTTCGCGGCGATGCCCCGCACCATATTTTCCACATAAGTCTCCCCGTCCGCGGGCTCAAACGCTTCCCATATGCGCTCGTCCCGGAACCCGGAAAACGCCGTGCCGAAAAACATCCACAGCAGAAACAACCCTCTTATGAATATACTCATATCTCACCCTGTCCCATTCGTATCTTCCCGGCCTTCTTCTCCCGAAGTTCCCGGAAAAACCGGCTCAGCAGCCCGCCGCACTCCTCTTTCAGCACGCCGCGGATCACACGCACCTGATGGTTGAACTGCGGCATCTCCAAAATGTTCAGCACGGATCCCGCGCAGCCCGCCTTGGGATTCATGCTGCCGATCACGGCCTCCGTCAGCCGCGCCTGCACCATGGCCCCGGCGCACATCTGGCAGGGCTCCAGGGTCACATACATGGTGCACCCTTCCAGACGCCAGTCGCCCAGCTTTTTCGCCGCTTTGCGGATGGCCGTAAGCTCCGCGTGGGCCAACGTGTTTTTATCGGTGTTCCGCCGGTTGTAGCCCCGGGCGATGATGCGCCCGTCCTGCACGATCACGCATCCGATGGGCGTCTCCTCCAGGGCATACGCCTTCTTCGCCTGCCGGAGGGCCTCCCGCATGAACTTCTCGTGCACGCACAGATCCTCACTCTGCTCCCGCGCGCCCGCTGGGATCTCTGCGTCTTTCTCCCGCGCGCCCGCCGGAACCGCTGCATCTTTCTCCTGCGCACCCGCCGGAACTGCTGCATCTTTCTCCCGCTCGCCCGCCGGGATCGCTTCATCTTTCTCCTGCGCACCCGCCGGAACCGCCGCGTCTTTCTCCTGCTTCATCGGGATGTCTCCGCGGCGTAGCGCTTCACGATCCCCTTCAGCACTTCCACCACCTTGTCCATGCCCTCGGCCGTCACATGCTCGTAGGGGCCGTGAAACGCGTGGCCGCCGGTGCCCAGGTTGGGACAGGGAAGCCCCATGTAGGAGAGCCGCGCGCCGTCCGTGCCGCCCCGGATGGGAACCGTCACGGGCGTCATGCCCGCCTCCCGGATGGCCTGCTCCGCGTTTGTGATGAGGTGCATGCAGGGCTCGATCTTTTCCTTCATGTTGCGGTACTGCTCCGTCAGTTTCAGGCTGACCGCCTGCTCCCCGTATTTCTCCTGCAGAAGCTTCGTGATGTGCCGCATCGTCTGCTTCCTGCACTCAAACATCTCTGCGCTGTGGTCGCGCACAATATATTCCAGCTTTGCCTCGGACACATCCCCGCTCATATGGCACAGATGGAAAAATCCCTCGTACCCCTCGGTGTTCCTGGGCGTATCCCCGGACGGGAGCATGGCGTTAAACTCCATGGCCGCCAGCGAGGCGTTGACCATGGTGTCCTTGCTGCTGCCCGGATGCACGGCAAATCCGCGGAAAGTTACCTCCGCCGCGCAGGCGTTGAAATTTTCATACTCAATCTGGTTCTCCGCATCGCCGTCCACCGTGTAGGCGAAATCCGCGCCGAACCCCTTCACATCGAAAGCGTCCGCACCCCGTCCGACCTCTTCGTCCGGCGTGAACCCGATGCAGATTTTTCCGTGCGGCACGTCCTCTTTCAAAAGCTCCTCCGCCAGGGTCATGATCTCCGCCACTCCGGCCTTATCGTCCGCGCCCAGCAGCGTGGATCCGTCCGTGACGATGAGGGTGCGCCCCGCCAGAGAGGGCAGATGCGGGAAATCCTTCGCCGACAGCACTCTCCCGCTCTCGCCCAGCTTCACGTCCCCGCCGTCGTAGTGTTCGATCACCCGGGGAGACACGTGCTCCCCTGAAAAATCCGGCGCTGTGTCTATGTGGGCGATAAACCCGATGGCGGGCGCATTTTCGCACCCCGGCGCGGCGGGAATGCTTCCATATACATAGCACTTTTCATCCATCCTGACATCCTGCACGCCCAGGCTGCACAATTCATCCCTGAGCATCCCGGCCAGGTCGAACTGCCTCTTTGTGGAGGGCGTGTCCTCGCTCTTTTCACAGCTTGTGGTATATACTTTTACATACTGCAGCAATCTCTCATACGCACGCATCGTTCTTCTCCTCTTTTCTATCGCTCGATACCGTCCCGCGCGGGCTGGCCCTCTGTGAACGGGTGCCTGCGCATACAGATCTCCGAGACATAGTCCGCCCTGCGAAGCAGCGCTTCATCCGGCCCCTGTCCCGTGAGGATCACTTCCAGCTTGTCCGGTTTTGTGTCCAAAAAAGCGAGCAGCCTGTCCTCATCCAGAAGACCGGCGCGGATCGTGTAGATCACTTCGTCCAGAAACAGCACGTCGTACCGTCCCTCCCGCGCCAGATCCGTCACACGCTGAAGCTGCTGCGCGTAAAATTCCTTCCGCTCCCGCTTCTCCTGCTGTGTCATCTGAAAGCTGAACTTCTCCTCCTCGAGGCCGTCCACGATCGTGATGTTGTCCACGTTTTCCAGGATCCGGCGCTCGCTGGTCCTGTTATTTTTCATGAACTGGTAGATGAGCACCCGGTAGCCGTACCCGGCGGCACGCACGCAAAGCCCCATGCCTGCCGTGGTCTTGCCCTTGCCGTCCCCGCAGTAAATATGCACCAGTCCCGTCGTCCCGATCGCCATACGCCAACGCCCCCGCTCTTTTTCAAATCCTTCGGACTTTTTTCCGCGGCCCGTTTGGGCCCTGCTACTATCCTAACACGGCCTTCCGATCTCTTCAAGCAAATTTTCCGGAACCTGTGCCATCGAAATTTTCCCGGACTTTTGTCCGACAAAATTCTCTCGAACCTCCGCCATCGAAATTTTTCCAAACCTGTGCCGCCGAAAATGGCCGGAACTGGCAGGCAACTTGCTGTTTACAAAAATCACGCCGCCGTGTTATGATTACGGATGGAACCGGCCATACACCATTCGACAAAAGGGGTGCCAGATGAGATCTCGCAGAACACTGAACGCGCGCATGTTAACTCTCTGCCTGACGTGCAGTCTTTTTTCCGTGCATGCTCTTGCCGCAGAGAACACCCTGCCCCTGGCAGAGAGCGGCCTGTCCATAGCTCAGTCCGATATTCTCCCGCAGCTCCAGGAATTATCCAGCGAAGCCGAAGATTCTTCCGTACAGGTTTCCTCTGTGCCGGAGTTTCAGGAGCAGATGGCCGAATCGGAGCAGAAAGCTCAGGAAGAGGCCTTCGCGGCACTGGCCAGGGAAACTTCCATCGATACGGATATGTTTTCCAAAGAGGCCCTCGCCGACCGCTTTGGGACGCTTCCGCTCTATCTGGAGACGGCGTTTCCCTTTTTCTCCGACTATTTCCATCTGCCCTCCTACGATCCGTCGGATGTCCCGCGCATCGTGGAGAAAGGCGACGGCTATGTGGTGATCCAGCCCATCTGGAACCGTTTTCAGCAGAATCTCACCGACACGCTCGCCGGATATGAGGGCGACTGGTCCATTTACATCAAGGATCTGAACACGGGCCGCACCATGTCTGTCAACGATCACAGCATCGAATCCGCCAGCCTGATCAAGCTGTTCATCGCGGGAGCCGTGCTGGAGCAGATCGATCTGGGAAAACTGGAGGACAGCGACAGCACCTCCAGCCTTCTGGACGCCATGATCACGGTGAGCGACAACGAATCCGCCAACGCTCTGGTGCGCCTGCTCTGCGGCGAAAGCGGCTCATTTCAGAGCGGACTGGACGTGGTAAATGATTTTATTGACCGGTACGGTTTTTCCAGCACACAGCAGGTAAACGGCATCGCGGATCCCTCCCTTTGGATCTCGGACGGGATCAACCTCACTTCCGCCGCGGACTGCGGGCGCTTTCTGGAGATGGTCTACAACGGCACTCTGGTTTCGAGGTCCGCCTCCCGGCGCCTTTTGAAACTTCTGAGCGCTCAGGAGGTTGATTACAAGATCCCGGCCGCCCTGCCGTCCGATGTAAAGATCGCTCACAAGACCGGCGAAGTGTCCGACGCGGAGCACGATGCGTCTATCATCTACACGCCCTACGGCGATTTCATCTTCTGTGTCATGTCCGGCTCTCTGACGGACAAGGATGAGGCCGTCTTCCACATCCGGGACATTACCGAAACGGTGTACGAATATTTCACCTCCTATGTGAAAACAGGAATTCAGACAGATCCCGAGATTGCGGAATATCTCTCCGGCAAACCGTACATTCTGTTACAATAAAGAAAAGGAGCCGCTTATGTTTCGTTTGTGGGGCAAAATCTGGAAAGACAACCACCTGGTGCGGGACACGGTCATCTGCGACAGCCGGGACGACACCCGGACGCACAAGATCTTCCGCGCCCTGGATGAGATCTGCCTGCAGTTCGACCTGGGCAAACCGATCTGGCTGGATGCGAACGTGCGCGATTTTCAGCGTCACAGCAGGACGCGCTTCTCCCAGGACAATTTCATAGAGCAGATTGATTTTGATCGCCTGGAGATTCAGGTGATCGAGGAGGATTAAACAAAACTCCTTCCTGTCGGTGCACGCACTTGGCCGCATGCACTTACTGCTGGCTTTGCGTGTACTGCCGCATGTAGGCGTTCGCCTGCCTTTTGCTCAGGGCAAAGTACCGGATCAGGCTCTCCACGATCTGTTCTGCCAGGCGGCCTTCCGCGAAGCTGCCATTTATGTATTGGATAATGGTAGTGCTTCTGCCTTCCTTCTTTCCTTCCTTCTTTCCTTCCTTCTTTCCGCGCCTTTCTCCAATCTTCTCTCCACGTTTCTGACTGTCATCCATCATACCCTGTATCGCTTTGCACATGTCGTAGCCTCCTTTTTCCGTTTTAGCGTCGTTTTTTAGTTTCATCAGTTTCATGCTCCCTGTCGTGTATGCTATGAAATCGAACGCGTCCTCCGGCAGTTCTTTCAGCTCCTCGCTATGGGATTTTATATAGGCGTTCAGCTTTTCTTTATCCGAGGAGTATTTGATGATGCTGAACGTCTCCCGCAGATCCGTGCGCAGTTTCTCCGGGTGCGCGAAGCGCTTCACGTCTAATAACACAATATGGTTGTCGTTGAAAAGTTTTTTTAGTTTGGGGCACGCCTGCGGCATCTGCAGGATTTTCCCAAGTGTCTTTTCCGCATCCCACGGATCTTCCCCGTAATACAGCACGATGCACAGCGCCGGTATGAACCGGTCCTTTTTTGCAAAACCAGACACATATTCCGCTCCTCTTTTCAGGTCCTTCGTGCGCCTGTGCTCCCGGCGCATCCCGCTGCGCTGCTCATGGTAGCACGCCGCCTCCAGCGCAAGATTGCGCTCCGGCATGGCATAGTCCACGTAGCTTTGGTTTTCCAGATATACGTACAGACTGTCCTGCCCCACGGTTACCAGCTTCGCCCCGTCTGTCGCCCTCTTGTAGCCCTTCGTCCCTCCGCCTGCTGACGCAAGCTGTACGGATGCTTCCATCGCTGCATCACGGACTTCTTCCGGGGTGAGCACGTCTTTCCCGTCAAACAATACATGGTTTAAGATCTCTGTTGTGCGGATGCGGTCCGCCCAGTATCTTTTCTGGACTGCATCCCTGTCGTTTTTCTTCATATTTTCTTTTCTCCTGCCTGGGCATGTGCAGGAAGGTGACGATATGCTTTTTCGCACATCCGCCTGTGCCTGCCGCCATGCCGCGTTTTTTTCTGGTCTCATGGCGGCTGCCAAAGATCTGAAATGTCCCCGGCCTATACGG
This sequence comes from uncultured Marvinbryantia sp., assembly GCA_947630735.1. Lineage (GTDB taxonomy): Bacteria > Bacillota > Clostridia > Lachnospirales > Lachnospiraceae > Marvinbryantia. Next base: position 21,837 of record CANRIR010000021.1, on the reverse strand, counting down.
GCCCGTCGGGTTTGTTTTGATCCAGTTTTGACCTGGTTTTGATCTGAGCTTGATCTGAGGTTGGCTGGTCTGGTGCCAGCCTGGTCTAAAGTTGATCTAAATGGTTGTTCTTCTTAGTGTCAATTACATCTGTCTATATAGTCTTGAAGTGACTATGCCTGCTTATAAAATAACATAGCCAACAGGATTTGTCAACTATGTTTTTAAATAATTTATTTTTTATTTATATTTATCTTTTTGTATATATTTTTCGTGTGACCAACGTTAGCTAAAATCTTATTGATCAAATATCAAAAAGCAAGCAGTCCGGCAGCATCTCATCATTCTATCATCGCTTCACTTAGCCGCAGAAGAACTATATTTCCATATCTGGTACCCGTCCAGCGTCTTATATAAGGTCTTCTGTGCTCCCGCATCACAGTGCTCCCGAAGATAAGTGAGCACCTGGTCACTGGTGTTGTTGGAGACGAAATACACTCCCTCGTTCAAAAGCCCGGGCAGCTCCCGGCCGATCCCCCACTCTGCCAGCGTCTCGCGGATCACCGGGTGGTTTACGGTCACGCCGCCCAGATAGACCATGTTGTGAAGCGCTCCGGCGGGGAAGCTTTCAAACGGCGAAAAGTCAAAATAGAGCGACTGGATGGTAGTATTAAAATCCAGCAGATACAGATTTTCCGGGTGCTCTTGCACCTCCTGCAGAAATTCCGGCCGGATATCCCTGCGGTTCACAGACCTGGTATACTTCTCCGGCAGGTAGTCCCAGGAAAGATCGAAGATCCCGTCTATATACGTGCGGTACTCCTCCTGGCTCAGAGAGCGGAAGCTCTCGTCCGGCAGATAAGCCCGCACTTGGCTGGCCGCCAGCAAAACCGCCAGCACACACAGGCACAGCCCGGTCCGGTCCGCACGTTCTGCCCGCTGCACTTCTCCCCCCGCCTGCGGAATGCACTGGGACAGTAAACGCAGTCCCGGCAGGCGCTCCCGTCCGCGCGGCGGCAGGGTATAGAGGATCAGCATGGCCGAGGCGTACAAATACCCAAATTCTACGCGGTACACGGCATGTCCCGCATAGAGAAAATAGAACATCAGAGACAGCGTTACCACGCCCGCGGCCACCGCAGCAAGAAAGCGTTTCCGCGAGAGCAGAAGGCTTATGAGCGCCAGGATCAGGCAGCAGACCGTTCCCGGGTAAAAGAGCATCCTGCGCTCCCGGAAACGCCGCAGCACATCCCGCAGCGTGGGCAGATAGACCGGACGGCAGCCGTCCACGATCGACCGCACCTGCTGCATGCGCTCCAGAGAAAACACGTCCCGATCCGCAAACATCCAGGCACGCAAAAGTGCATAGTCATTTTGAGAAATACCGATCTCCTCCAATTCTTCCGCGCAGGTTTCATAATCCGGCAGCGGATAGTCCACCGTCAGTGCCCGCGCATACGAATAGCTCATAAAATACCGGTAATCCTCATCTGTCTGATAAGCCCTGTTGTTGCACCAGCGGAGCACAAACAGCCCGCAGAGCAATAGTAATCCCACACCGTAAATCCGCGCAAGCCGCGCCAGACACCCTGCCCGGTTCTGCCGCACAAAGCAGGCCGTCTCAAATATCACATAGAAAAGCAGGTAGATCCCCACGGCATACAGCGCGTTGTGGCGCAGCAGACAGCCCAGGGCGATGACAATCCCGCCCAGAACGCTCCCGCCCGGCTTTCTGTGGAACAGCCCCCACACAAACAGACAGCCGCCCCCCGCGATAGCGGCGGCGGCCGTCTTCGTAAACTGCGGGAGAAGATAGAGGTCGCGCGCAAAGAAAGCGGCCAGAAGCACCGTAAAAAACAGGCCTGCAGAAAAGCGCACCGTATGCGCCAGATAATATGAAACCGCGCAGAAAGAGAGAAATGCCACGGCGATCTGCAGCACGAGATACCAGCTTATCCCGGGCCACAGGCGATAAAAAAAGTTCAGCAAAAGCCCCCACAGATAGCTGCAGAACATCAGGTGCGCATCCGGCTTTCCGTTAAACGCCCCTGAGGCGATCAGCTCCATCATAAAATCGTCGGAGACTTCATACTTCACTTCGCAGAAAAAAAGGACGGCAAACAGCACCGCCGCATGTATGCCGATCAGGATCAGCGTGCATGCGGCCGTATGTTCCGCCGTACCATATCTTCCTTCCCTATTCCGCATAAGAAATCCTCTTTACCGATAAAATTCTTTCACGGCCTCGACCACGTGCTCCCGGTCCGCCTCGGGCAGGCAGTAAAACATGGGCAGGCGCAGCAGCCGTTCGCTCTCTTTTGTGGTGTAGCGATCCTCCCCGCAGAACCGGCCCAGGCGCAGGCCCGCCGGCGACGTGTGCAGGGGGATGTAGTGGAACACCGCGTACACATCCCGCTTGCCCAAATGCTCGATCAGCGCCGTGCGCTCCCGGATATCTTTCGCCTTGATGTAAAACATGTGCGCGTTGTGGCCGCACTCCTTGGGGATCACCGGGAGCTCGATCTTCCCCTGCTCCTCCAGCGGCTTCAGCGCCTCATAATAGCAGTTCCAGGTGTGCATGCGGTCGTCAAAGATCTTCTGGTACTCCTCGAGCTGCGCCCACAGATACGCTGCGTTCAGCTCGCTGGGCAGGTAGGAAGAACCCATGTCCACCCAGGTATACTTGTCCACCTGGCCGCGGAAAAACTTCGAGCGGTTCGTGCCCTTCTCGCGGATGATCTCCGCGCGCTCAATGTTGTCCTCGTCGCGGATCAGCAGCGCGCCGCCCTCGCCCATGCTGTAATTCTTCGTCTCGTGGAAGCTGTAGCAGCCGAAATCGCCGATGCTGCCCAACATCCGCCCCTTATAGGTGGAGAGGATCCCCTGGGCGGCGTCCTCGATCACCTTCAGATGATATTTTTTCGCCAGTTCCATGATGGTGTCCATCTCACAGGAGACACCCGCGTAGTGAACGGGCACGATGGCGCGCGTCCGCTCCGTGATGGCGTTCTCGATCAGCTTCTCGTCGATGTTCATGGTGTCCGGGCGGATATCCACGAAGACCGCCTTCGCCCCGCGCAGCACGAACGCGTCCGCGGTGGACACAAACGTGTAGGCGGGCATGATCACCTCGTCCCCCGGGCCGATATCCGAAAGCAGGGCGGCCAGCTCCGTCGCGTGGGTGCAGGACGTGGTGAGCAGCGCCTTCGCCGTGCCCGTCTTCTCCTCGATCCACGCATTGCACTTCTTCGTAAACATGCCATCCCCGCATATCTTCTGGCTCTCCACCGCCTGTCGGATATACTCCAGTTCTGTGCCTACATACGGCGGTTCATTAAAAGAAATCCTCATTCTCTTCCTCCTAGCAGTTGTTCCTGCGCTGCGCGCAGCGCCTTCTCCATAAACTCTCCGGCGAGCAGGCGGCGCCCCACCTTGGCCGCACGCCCCGCCATATCCAGATAAGCGTCCTCCGTCAGATCCTGAAGCACCTCGGGGAGCTCCCGAAGCGAAGACACACAGACGCCCGCGCCGTGCTCCCGCACAAACCCGGCCTCCGCCGCGCCCTCCCAGATCACGGCAGGGAGCGAGCAGGACAGGTACAGCGAGAGCTTGTGCGGATTATTGTAACGCAGATAATTCCCCGAGGGGCCCTCGCAGGAATCCAGGCTTTCCCCGTCCCACACCAGGCCAAGGCCGCCCGTCAGGGACCCCGCCGGCGTATCCGGCGCAAAAAAGCCCTTGTAATCGATATTTTTGCAGGCGCGCAGCTTCTCGTCAAACCCGCCGCCGTAGAGATCAAAGGGAACCTCCGTCAATTCCCCCAGCCGCCCGATATACGCGCTTTTCTGCACGTCCAGGTTGCCGGCGATGACCACGCGGCGCGCAAAGCGCGGCAAGCCGCGCGGCGGCTCCTCCTGCAGATAATCGAAAATGCCAAGCGGGACCAGACGGCTCTCGTCAACGCCCCTCTGCAGAAAAAAGTCTTTCATCGCGCCGTTGTGCACCACAAGCACATCCGCGATCTGCAGCATGAACCGGAACTCCTCCCGGTAGTAATCGCTGTACCGGTAGCCCCGCAGCTCCTCCACGTCGTGCACCACGCCGAGGAAGCGCACGCCGCGCTCCTTCAGGCGCAGAAGCACCCTCTGCCGGATCAGCTGCGGATAGTGGAACGGATGCTGCAAAAGCACCAGGCTCCCGGGTTCCACCCTGCGCAGAATGCGCTCCCAGTCCGCGAAATAGCCTGCCTGCCGCCACAACTTGGCCGCGGCCGAGGGCGACTCCGACCGCATGCGCAGAGTCAGGCGCTCAAAGCCCAGCCGGTCCGCGATCACAGCCACATCCGCGGTGGCTTTCGAGCCGGCGTGCTGCAGGCTGGCCCCCAAATCCATGATCTGATATTTCTTCATCCCATACCTCGGTAATCTCTCCTGTGCGCGCAGATCCATACATCTCACGCATCCGGGTGTTTTCGCACACCCATCTGCCCGCATCCATATATTTCCACACACCCGGCTGCACACATCAGTACATTTCCGCACACCCGGCCGCGCATCCGAACATTTTCACACGTCCGGCCGCGCATCCAAACATTTTCACACACCCGGCCGCGCATCCAAACATTTTCACACACCCGGCCGCGCATCCAAATATCTATGCGCGCCCTTCTTACCGCAGCAGCTCCCGCTGCATGCGCGCGGCCTCCGTGCCGATCTCATATCCGCACCTCTGGAAATTTTCCTTCACCTGTGCCGAAGGGATCCGCCCGCCCCGGTTTTCCCGGATCTCCCGGACGCGCTTTGCCCACTCGGCGGCGGATTCCTGAAGGCTCATGGTCCAAAAGTTCTCATTGATCCGCAGCTCCTGCGGGATCACGCCCTCGGAGGCGAGCACCGGTATCCCGCTGGCCTGCGCCTCCAGGGCGGCCACGCTCAGCCCCTCAAAAAGCGAGGGGAACAAAAACAGATCGAACGCGCTCAGATACGCGGGGATATCCCGCTGCACCCCCGCGAAGCACACCGAATCGGCGATCTTCAGGTCTTTCGCGGCCGTCTTTAACATCTGCTCATCCTCCCCCGCTCCCACCAGGACCAGACGGCAGTCCGGCATCTCCTTTTGCAGCGCGGCGAAGATCTGCAGGATAAATTTCTGGTTCTTCTGAAAGTGGAGTCTCCCGATATTGCCGATCAAAAAGCCGTCCGGCCACTTCAGGCCTTCCCGAACGGCCTGCCGCTTCTCCTCGGAAAAAGCGAACGTCTCCACCGAGATCGCGTTTCGCACAAGCACGGCCTTCCCGCGCAGGCGGCCGCCGTAAAACCAGTCGGCGGCGTCCCCGGAACAGGCCCAGAAATCCGTGGCGTACCAGCCCACCGTCAGCCGGTTCAGGCGGTGCACCATGCCGCGCAGGGCGCTGTCCATATTTCTGGAATTGTGGCTGTGGATGATCCGCCTCGGGATGCCGTATTTCTTCGCATATTTCAGATAATCAATGTTCGCCAGGCTGCTTACATTTACCCAGATGGCGCGGTAGCGGCCCTTCGTCTCCTGAAAAAAAGCGTCCAGCTCCCGGCGGTACCGCCCGAAATCCTCGCTGCGGGCCGCCACATGGTACGTCTTTGCGCCCAGGCTCTTCAGCTCATCCTCGTAGGCCACCGGGCGGTGGCTGTTGCACAGAAAATCAAACTGCAGCCTGTCCCGGTCTATGTTCCGGTAATAATTCATCAGGAAGCTCTCCACCCCGCCGGGGTTCTCCGTCATCCCGAACACAAGGATCCTATCCATAGCGCACCGCTCCTTCCCGCTTTCTGCCGCTCCCCAGAAGCGGAACCCCCAAAAGCAGCAGACAGTTGGCCTGCAGCTCCAGAAGCCTCGGCTCCAGCAGGCAGTAGCTCCAGATAAACAGCAAAAGCAGGCAGCGCCACACGCCCTCGCGCCTGCGCATATACTTCTGCAGGAACACCAGATAAACCATCACCAGCGCAAAAAAGACGATCCCGTAACTCAGCAGGATATAAGCGTAGGAGCAGTCCACAAAATTATAGCTCTTAAGCAGCGCGTCCGTATTCTCCGTGCCGCCGAAGCCCACCCACGGGATGGCCTTTCCGAACAGATGGACGCCATATTCTTTCACAACCGAGACCGTATACTTCAGCCTGCCCGAGAGCGCCCGGTCCAGAATGCTGTTCCCGCCCGCCGCGAGGTCGATCAGGCACCACAGCAGAAACATCCCGGAAAGAAAGACCGGGTAATAATCATACAAAACCGTTCCGACGCGGCAGAGGGCGCTGCCGCGCTTTTTCTGCTCTTCAAGCCATTCCTTGATCCGCCTGTCCGCCCCGCGGCAGCAGCACACATACGCGCACGCGAGCAGCAGCGTGATCAGCAGAAAACTCATGCGGGCGTCCGTCAGAATATAGATCAGCCAGTTCACCACTTCGATCCAGAGCAGATCCCGCCAGGAAATCTCCCTGCCGTACATCCACAGATACAGGATCAGCAGAAAATAAAAATACGCCGCGCACACGCTGGGATAGGTGAAGCCCAGGGAATGCCGGATGGGAATGATGTCCCGCTTGATCAGAAGATCCGGGATCAGATCCGCCGTGCTGCTGACGATCACAAAAACCAGCAGGCCCATCTGCACGCCAAAAGCGGCGCGGAACGTCTGTTTCAGGTACCTGCGCCGCGCGGCAAACAAAAAGGCCGTCGCATAAAGCGGCGTGCGGTCCCCCGATACCAGGGAAGAAACCGCCGCGCTCGCGCCTGCCGCGGCCAGCAGGAACGTATATTTATGATACCATAGTTTTTCCGTCCACGCCATATGATATTCCATGGAAGTGCGGCGGCGCCTCCTGCGCCCGGCATTCGGCCGGTCATTTCCAGCTTCCCGGCGCGGCTCATCCGATCTGCGCCCGGCGTCCGCACGGCTGCCCCCGGCTCTCCGGCGCGATCCATCCGCACGGCCGATCCCGGCTCTCCGACGCGGTTCCTCCATTCGGCCGATCCCGCCGCGCTCACTCCTGTGGAAAAGACGGTCCGCGCCGAGATCCTCCGCCGCGTTCAGGGCGATCAAAAGAAGGAGTATGGCAAGCGCCGTGTACCTCATATACACGAAGATCACCGCCAGCACCGCAAACTGCGTATACATGGTGGTCTGCAGATAGGTCGCCGAAATATACAGCACAAACGCCGTCCGGAACAAGATCCCGGGCAGATCCGTCTGATTCATCCCGTTTTGGTTTCTCTTTCCCTGTCTCATGGTATCCTCCGCAAAAGCGGTCCTAAAATTTCAACTGTCTGTGTCTGATGCGGGCCACCGCGTAAATGCCCGGCCAAAGGCGCATCCGGATCAGCCGCACGCTGATCCTCCGGGAGAGGCTGAACTGCCCGGCGTCCCCTTTTTGCAGCGCCTCGCGGTACATGGGCTTTGCCGCCAGTTTTTTATAAGCCGCGATCTGTGCGCGCGCGCTTTTATCCTGCTTCGGATGAAACGAAAAATTCACCGTGACCAGCAGAAGGTGGTACAGCACGCACGTCTCATACGCACCCAGAAGCTCCCGTTCCAGGCCCGCGTCCCGGATGTCGGCGCGGATGCGGCGCATCGCCTTCTCATAGCGGTCGGGGTAATCCTCCCGGAACTTCCGCACGGCGGAGTCCGGGTTCACCTGGTACGTGTACAGAGCCTTTGGCAGATAGCAGACCCCGCGGGCCCCCATAGCGGCCTTCAGCACAAACTCCGCGTCCTCCGCCACCACAAGTTCTTCGCAGAAAAAAATTCCGCGCTCCCGCAGAAGCTCCGTGCGGTAGAGCTTGCCCCAGCAAAATCCCAGGCCCGTCTGCGGGTTCAGCACATCCCGCAGAAGTTCCGTCTTCTCCGCTCCCAGGAACTGAGCGGCCTCCGAGCGGTAGGCGTGGGTCTGCACGCCCCGCGGATAGCGGATGCGGTAATCCCCCACGGCAAGATCCGCCTGCGGGCAGGCGTCAGTAAGCGCGAGCAGCTCCTTCACGGCGTCCGCGTCCAGACAGTCGTCCGCGTCCGCAAACAAGATCCATTCGCCCTTCGCCTGCGCGATCCCGGCATTGCGCGCGGCCGAAGCGCCGGCGTGCTCCCGGCCCACGGCGCGCACCCGCGCGTCCTGAAACGGGGGAAGCCCCAGCATATCCTCATAAAGCGCCATCGTCCCGTCAAACACCAGCAGGATCTCTATCCGATGTTCCGTCTGGCCCGTCAGGCTCTCCACACACGCCCGAAACACCTGCCTGTCCACCTGGTACACCGGAACGACCGCGCTCACCAAAATACCGTCCATATCACACACTCTTATCGTATTTTTTTCCAAGCAGCCGGGAGCGCAGGAAATAAAGCACCTTCTTCCCGGTGTGCTTGCGCTCCATGTAAATGATCGGCGCCTCGCGGTAGGCGTAGCCGTTCTTCGTGATCCACACGTCCAGCAGCATCTCGCTCACCCGCCCGAACACGCGCGCCTGGAACTCATCGTAGCCGCTTATGTCCAGCCTTTCCTCCAGGTGCTCCAGGATATCAAAGATCCACGTGCAGTACGCGTCGCACTTCTCCCTCGACATCACAAACATATTGAACATATGGGCGGAGCGCCGCTTCATCACCGCGTCGAACGCCTTCAGATAATCCGGGTGCCGCTCTTTTATCACCTCCCGGGTAATATCCAGGTGCTCCGGATAGTGAGTGTGCGCATAGTGCTGGTACACACTCTCGATATAATAGCGCCGCTTTTTGGGGAGCAGGATGTCCGCCTGCTCCATATAATCCAGAATCTCGCGCTCGGTGAGGATCTTCTCAAACAGATTCCTGCCGCGCTTCCTCTTTCCCAGATACCTGCGGTAGTGGACCACACCCAGGTAATCGCTCGGCACATTTTTCCACAGCCAGTACAGCCCCGTCAGCTCGCAGTAATACGGGTTCTTCGCGGAGATCTGGTCCCCCGTGTCGTCCCCGGCAAAGCCGATGGGCCGTCTCTTCACTCTGCCCACCTGCAGGGGCAGATAGCAGGATTCCTGCGGCATTCTATATTTAAGATGCGTAGCGACTATCACCGTTACCTTCATCTGTCGTTCTCCTGTCCTTCGCGGTGCCGCGGTCCCAAAAACGCCCTTCCGCCCACACAGCGCGCGTTATTTTCTTCGCCGGATAAGGCCGGCCGCCTGCTTCCACAACTCACTTGCCAATTCCTCCCGCAAGACCAGCAAACAGATCCCGTACACGCCGAAAAAAGCAATGGCGCACAGAGCCAGCGCCGCAAAGCTCCCCAGGCCCAGGGAAGGGATCCAGAAAGACGCGGCCGCCGACGCCGCGAGCGCCAAAAGCAGCTTTCCCCAGGGCAGCTCCCCAAAAAGAGGCGCCACGCGGTCCCGCATCACAAACACCTGCACGGCCAGCACCGCCGTCTCCGCGGCCACCGTGCCCACAGCCGCGCCGCTGCTGCCAAAAGCCGGGATCAGCGCGAGGTTCACCGCCAGGTTCACCGCAGCGCCCGCGATCTCCGAGTACAGCACCTGGCGCTCCATCCCCAGGGGCACCATCATCTGCATGCCGATCACGTTCGTCAGCCCTATGAGCACCAGCGTGGGCATGATGATCTGCATCGGCAGCACGGAGGGCCCGAAGCGCTCCCCGGCCAGAAGATCCACCGCAGGCGCGGCAAACAGCATAAAATACAGGCAGACCGGAAAAGACAGCTCCGCGATAAAGCGCAGGGCCTTTCTGGTCACCCGGTCAAACTCATCCTGGCGGTTGCTGCTCAGATAAAACGTCATGCGCGGCAGCAGCACCGTCCCCAGAGACGAGATCACCCCCGTCAGGATATTCTTCACCTTCACCGCCACATCATAGTAGCCGTTCTCGCCCGTGCCCTTCAGGATGCCCAGCATGGCGCTGTCCATGTTGGTGTAGATGGTGGTGGCCACCGACATCGCGAGGAAGACGGAGATCATCTTAAAATGCCGCTGGAAACAGTAGCGCCCCACCGGGCGCAGCTCGATAAACCTGCGCAGATTGATAAAATTCAAAATATTCGAGCCCACCAGGGCAAAGATCGTGATCCCGCCGTAGACCACATAGTCCGACTCCCGATGGATCAGCAGAAACACCGCCGCCAGCGCGATCACCTTAAAGGCCAGGGAGCGGCAGGTAATGTAGCGGTACTGCTCCAGGCCCTTGTACATCCACTCCACGCCGATGGTGTTAAAAAAGAGCAGGGAGCCCATCACCAGGAACAGCTCCTTTTCCGCGCGGAACTTCGGGTAGAGGAACACCGCCGCAAAAAAGCCCGCGTACGTCACCGCGCAGGTGACCAGGTTGATCAGCAGGATATCCTGCACCACGCGGGAAAGCTCCTTTCGGTCCTCGCGCACTTCGGCGCAGGCCTTCACCCCGTAGGCGGGGATGCCCAGCTGCGCCGCGATGCCGAAGCAGGTGACGATGCTGTTGACAAACGACACCGCGCCGATGCCCTTCTCCCCCAGCACGCGCGCGGCGTAGGGGTAGATCAGCAGCGGGAACAGCATGCCCGACACCGTGTAGATCATATTCATCACATAATTAAAGCGAATGGACGCCTGCCGTTTCATCACACATCCCGCCTACATCACGGAGATCAGGATCCCGACGACGATCAGCACGATCCCCCAAAATCTCTTCCATGTGATCCGCTCGCGCAAAAACAGGCGTCCCAGCACCAGCACGAACACATAACTGCTGGCGTTGATCACCGGGCCGAAGCGGTACTCCACGCCCTGGTACGCCCACAGGTTCAGAAGCAGGCTCACAGCCAGAAGCGCGTACCCGCAGATCACATAGCCGTTCAGATATTCCCGCAGAAGGCCCCTGTGCTCCCTGCGGGCGCTCAGTTTCAAAAGGATCTGGGAGACCGCCGCCAGCAGTGCGGCTCCCACCATCAAAAGCACATACGTATCGTATCTATTCATCGCCCGTCACCAGGATCACGCCCGCGCAGATGACCAGAAGCCCCAGCACATTGCGCCAGGTGATCTGCTCCCCGAACAGAAGCGCGGCCCACAGAAGCGTCCACAGAAGTCCCAGGGCCTTGTTGGCGTAGGCCACCGAGAGATCCACCTTTTTCAGGATCTTCTGCCAGAAAAACGCGTACACGGCCAGGGCGAAAAACACGCCGGCCAGCCCGCCCAGCACCTGCACGGAAAACAGCCCGTGCGCGCCGATCTGGGACGATATGCACTTGGACAGCATGCTGATGAACGAACACACGAACACCGCAAACTGCAGAACAGCGATCTGCTTCCAGTTAATCCGGATGCTTCCCCGCGTCTTTCCCATATCCCGTAATCTCCTTTACCACATACTGCGGCGTCTCATTGATGCACATATAGATCCGGCCGATATACTCGCCAATCAGGCCCATAAAAATGAGGATCAGCCCGCCCACAAACAGGATGGCGGCCATCAGCGAGCTCCAGCCCGCCAGGATGCCCGGCACCATGATCTTGCGCACCAGCGTGACCAACGCCACCACAAAACCCGCCAGCGCCAGAACCATGCCCGTGCCCGTGGCCACCCGCAGGGGCTTGATGGAAAACGCCGTAAAGCCGTTCAGCCATAAGTTCAAAAGCTTCTTTATCGTATAGCCGGAGCTCCCGCTGGCCCGCGCCCGCTGCTCCACATCCAGGTTCCCCACATTCTGCGTGATGCGCAGAATGAGGCCCGAGATGTACGGATAGGGCTGGCGGTACTTGATCATCTCCTCCGCGATGTACCGGCGCGCCATAAAGAAGGCCGCCATATACGTGCCCTCCGGCTTCTCGATGAGCCAGTCCGACATGCCGCGGTTCAAAGCGGACCCGATCCGCCGGAAAAACGAGGGCTGGTCACGGTCCGTGTAGCGCGCGCACACCACGTCGTAGCCCTCCTCCATCTTCGCGAGGAAGTCAAACACCCGGCCCACCGGCGTCTGCCCGTCGTCGTCCGAGGTCATCACATAATCGCCGGACACATAGTGGAACCCGGCCAGAAGCGCGCCCGGCTGCCCCACATTCTTGGCGAGATCTATGGCGACGATGCGACTGCTCTCCTTCGCCAGGCGCTTGATCACCGCGGCGGTGTCGTCCCGCGAGCAGTCGTTCACCAGGATCACCTCGTAGTCCGTCTGCGGGCGGGCGCTCATGGCGTCCGCGATCTCCTTGAGCACGCCCCCGATATTCTTTGCGGAATTGTAGCAAGGTATCACAAACGAGATCTTCATCCTCTGCTCTCCTCTTTACAAAAAGTCATAACCTGTCTTTCCCTCCAGCTTATAACTCCTGGGCGGCACCATCACCGCGCCCTTCTCCACGTTCCGGGAGATATACGCGCCCGCGCCGATATAGGCGTAGTCCGCGATCTCCACCCGGTTTTTCACACACACATGATTTCCCAAAAAACAGTGGTTCCCCACCCGGCTGTAGCCCGACAGGCTGACGGACGGGGCCAGGTTATTAAACGAGCCGATCACATTGTGGTGGGGCAGGACCGCGTTCTGCCAGAGGATATTTCCGTCCCCGATCCGGCAGTGGGCCTCCACGCACACATTGGCCAGAATGATATTCCCCCGGCCGATCTCCTCCGTGTCCACCTGGGCGGAGGGATCGATCACATTCTCCAGCTCATAGCCCCAGTCAAAGAGCTGCGCAAACACCGCGGCGCGCTGGTCAAACATCTTCTTGCCGATCATGCCGGGCACCACGGCGTACTCCTGCGGCGGGTACTCCCTGCACATATCCTCCAGGGCGCCTAAAGGACGCCCCGCGTACCTGTCGGCGCTCCGGTACTGCCCGTGCACCACATACGCCTCGACAGGCCTCCCCAGCTTCGCCTCCAGCACATAGGAGACCACGTCCGCGAAATCCCCCGTGCCAAACACCAACAGCTTCTTCATTCTTTGTACCATGCCGCAGGCCTGGCATTATTTGTGACGCTTTTGGCGGCACAAATAAAGATTGAAAGATCGCCCACAGCTTTTCCTTTTATATTAAATCAAAGATTTCTGCATCAGGCAGATCACGCGTTCCGCGAGATATTCCATATCCCGCTTCGTGTACCTCTGATCGACCGGCAGGAACACCGTATCCTCCGACAGCCGGTATTCCAGCGTCCCCTCATACTGCGGGCAGACGAGCTCCCGCCAGAGCGCGGGCACATAGATATGCTCCTCCACCAGGCGGCGCTTCAGCTTGCTCCCGTTCTCGACAAGGAACGGGTACAGGTAGGCCGGCGCCGTTTGGGGCAGCAGGCCGGCGAGCTCATTGTACGGGCGCAAAAGCCCGTGCAGGTGCTCAAAATTTTCCTCCCTGCGCCTTCGGACCAGCTCATAGTCCACCGAGGAGAGCATGCCGCGGCTTAGACGGGACATCCCTTTATAATTGCCCAGAAAGCTGCGGTCGCATTCCTGTTTTTCGGCGTAGGCCGCATTGGTGCCCTGCTCGAAACTCGTGACCAGATAAGAGAACCGATCGCTCACCAGATCCGGCTCAAGGTCGCAGTGCACGCCCCTGCCCACCAGGTAGCCGCCGTCCGGCACGCCGAAAAACTTCCGGCAGGAATAAATATGATAAGCGCCGTTCCTCAGAACAGGCTCTTCGAAAAACGCGTGCGAATGATCCAGGATCACCAGCGGGAACCGCTCGGCGGCCGCACGCACCCGCGCGCCCAGCACGCCGAAATAATCCGCAAGCAGCACCGCCGTGTCCGGGTCTGCCCCGGCAAGCTTGGGCAAAAGCGCGTCGTCCAGGAAATAATACTCCGTCTCCACGCCCGTCTGCGCGAGCATGTTCTTCACGCTGGCGCACATATAGTGCGGCGCGAGCACCTTTTTGGCCCCGCTTTGCTTTACGGCAAAATAGATTGCCGCCTTCGCGGAATTTGTGCGCAGCACATCCTCCCCGCTATATCTGGAAAACCAGTCGTCCTTCTCACAGGTCTCAAACGGCAGGTAACCGCCGTACTCTCTCGCCATGCGATCCCTCCTAGGAAACGGGCTTCTGCCCGTAACACCATGTCGGTATCTTTGGAATCCCCAGCTTCTGGATCAGCCAGTGCAGGGCCGCGCCCGCCAGGAACGCCCCGAGAAACAATCGGAGCATCACCCCGAGGCAGTCCCGGGTAATATACACATACCCCGGAAAATGCTTGATAAAAGCGCTGTGCACCAGATAGATCTCAAACGAATACCGCCCGGTCAGCTCCAAAAGCCAGGCGCGCTTCGGCATCCAGCGGCAGGTAAACACCCCCACAAGCAGGATCAAGGCCAGCGCGATCAGCCAGTCCCCGTAATAGGCCATCCGCGTGTCCGCCAGAAACTTCTGCCGCAGCAGAGAAAGGCCCGCGAACACCGCCAGGCATCCGAAAAGCTTCGCCCAGAACGCGGGCGCGCTCTCTTTATACAGGTTCAAAAACCAGTTAAACACATCCCGCTCGGCAAAGATCATGCCGGTCACAAACACGCAGCCGTACACCCGGATGCTGGTCATCGGCAGCACAAACACCGCGGCGGCCAGCAGCGCGAGCAGCGCGAGATTGCCGTATCTCAGCCGGCGCACCACAGCATAGAACAGCGGGAACAGGCAGTAATAGATGAGCGTGGCCGTCACATACCACCAGGCGTTCACAAACTTGGGCGTCCCCGCGTGATAGGAAAACGCCAACACATCCAGCAGCATAAAAAAGGCGGGGCGCTCCGGGTAAATGGCCGCAAGGCCGCCACGCAGGCAGGCCACCACAGCGATCTGCACAAGCGCCGCCAGCCAGAACACCGCGTAGAGCTTTAAGATATGCGCCAGCACAAACCGCGCCATCGGCTTCTCCCTGCGCTCATAAGAAAGATACATGCCATAGCCGCTCAAGAGCGCGAACACCGCCACGCAGAGCTTGGCATAGGAGACGCCGTTCACCGCCAGCCTCCCGGCAAAGCCGGAGAGCTCCTTCGAGACCGGATCCAGCCCGTGGTGCACCAAAAGCAGCAGCACCGCGATCCCCTTCAGTATATGCGTCTGGCGCACGGAGAAGATCTTCCTTTCCGCCGCCCTACCATCCGAACACGACATTTTCCAGTCCTTTCATATCGGTTGTGAGATTCGGCACGATCACCGCGTAATAGTCGTTCATGTAATCGATCCCGTACTCGTGAGACTCCAGAAAATCCAGGAAACACTGCTTCTTTCCGCTGTACGCGTTGGCCGTCACATTCCACTGGTTCTGGCCAAGCAGCTCCTCGTCAAACCCCAGGGAATAATCCGTGCGGCAGTATACCACCAGCGGCAGCACATCCTTATACTCCTCGCCGGCCTTCGCAAGATCCTCCTGGTAGCGCTCCAGCGGATAGCTCCCCTGCGTCACCCAGGGCATCCCGTAGGCCTCCCTGCCCGTCATGTAATAAAGAAGGAGCGTGTTTCCAAACACCATCAGCGGCTGCTCCTCGTCGAATTCCGAGAGCTTTTCCAGCACGCCGTTTAAGGCGTCCGCCTCCCGCCGCGTCGTTAAAATGCCGCGCACCTTCGGGCTGTCCACCGTCGCGGTCAGCTTTGTGCGGTCCACGCAGTCGTAGTTAAACGTGTAATACACCATATGCCCGCACTTCAGGAAAAACAGCGCGAGGGCCACAATCACGGCCGCGCGCAGGCTCCACGGGCGCCATTCCATGCCCGTATGGCGCGCGACGCCGACCGCCAGCTTCTGCACACAGCCAGACGCCGCCAGCTCCCGCACCGCGTAGATGCACACCGGCGCCATCAGCCACATCGCCAGTATGATGTGTTTCGTGCCCGTGTTCGACCCCGCGATGGCAAGCACGATCAGCATACACGAGGCGATGACGAGCAGGCTGATCTTCTGCGAATGGAGATCCTTGCGAAAAGCGTGGCGCAGAAAACACAAAAAAGCCGTCACATACAGCACGCCCAGCAGAAACTTCTGCCCGGTGGTCATCTGCGGCCAGGGCTCCGCCGGGTTTATGTCAAACGCGAAACGCATCTGATACAGGGCGATGAGCGCCGTAAAACAGCCCACCAGCACCAGGGCTGTTCGGCGTAAGGGCGAGCTGTCCCTCTGCAGCGCGATATTGACGCCGCAGGCAAACAGCGCCGCCGCGGCGTAAAACAGAAGGCCGGACGCGATCACATTCAGATTATCCTTCACCAGCGTGGTCAGCAGGTTCACAAACCCGTAGGAAGTGCTGCTGTCGGAGGCGATATCCCCCAGGCGGAAGATATTCGCCACGAAAAACTCCATGCGGCCCGTCGCCAGCAGGCACAGCACGGCCGCCAGCACAGCCGCGGCGGCGCCCCCCGCAAAGCACAGCAGGTGTTTTCCGGTGTCCTTCCACGAAAAGCCGTGCACGGCCGCGTGGTAGATATACAGGCCCAGGGTGACCAGCGCCACCGCGCTGCCCACCCGCGCAAACACCAGCAGCGCGTACAGCACGCCGGCCCACAGGCTCATGAGTTTCTTATCGTCCGTGACGGCGCGGTACTCCAGGCAGAGGATGGCCGTCAGCAAAAATGCGTGAAACTGATGATAATTAAAAATATTCAGATAGGCGTCCGCGCAGACCACCGCAAACAAGCCGCCGGCCAGCACCGTCAGCTCCCCAAGATCCTTTCGCAGCGTGCGGTAAATGATAAACACCGCGCCCCACTCCAGAAACACCTCCAGCAGATTGTAGGCGATCAGCCCCAGGCCGTCAAACAGACGACCCCACAAAAAGCCGACCACGGAAGAAAGAAAAGTAGTGTAATTCAGTTTGTCCGGATGGCTGGCCAGATTGGTGTAGGCATACAGGTGATAACCGGTATCCCCCAGATCCAGCCCGAAAAACGCCCCGGCCAGCGGGTAGGCCGCGATCAGCGCGATCAGGAGCCATTTCAGCCATCTCACCGTCTTTGGAGCTGATACAGACTGCTTTGCCAGCTTCATTCTCCATCTCCGTTCAAATATTTTTTCCGACAGACAATATCAAACGTATCCCATTTTCTGTGATCCAGGCACTCGAACCACAGATCCTCCTGATTTTCAATATCGATCAGCTTTTGATAAAACTCCTCCGTGTGAAGCTCTCTCGGGATGATGACCACCCCGCTGTCGTCGCACACGGCAATGCTCCCGTTATATTTCTCCCAGTGCTCCCGGAAGGTCGCCTCATCCAGCCGCGCATCCTCCTCGCGGTTGAAGCAGCCGATGGGGGAAAACCCTCTGCACCATATAGAAAAGCGCTCCTTCAGCAGACTGTTGGCGTCGCGCATGTTTTCGTTCGTAATAATGGCCTCCGCCTGCCGGTAGAGCAGCATATACTTGGAGACCAGCTCTCCGATGATGGCCCTGTCATTGCAGCGAAAGGCCTCCATCATGACCACCTCGCCCGGGCACACGTCCCGCGCCATCTCGTGGATCATCCAGTTTGATTCGTTGCAGGCGTAGATCCAGCGGACCACGCCCACCCGGTAGTTCCCGGCCAGGATAGACCTCGCCTCCGGGAACAGCCCGCTCTTTCCCATACAGTCCGCCACCTCCGTGGTGGATATACGGTTCATTTTAATTAATTTTATGATCTTGTCAACCATTTGAGACATAGCAATATCTTCCTCTGCTTCCTGTGTCCGGACAGGCGCCGCGGCACCCGCAGACTCGCCCGCTCAGAGGATCTGTAAGGTGCGCTCCACCCACGCCATGGTATCCGTCAGCTCCTGACGGCTCTCGCCGTACGCGATATAAAAACCGATGCGCGAGCGGTCGTCCTTCGCGTGGTACAGCCTGTCGCCCTCGCCAAACTCCAGGTGCAGCTCCAGCACGCGCGGGTTCTCCCGCACTTCCTTCTCGCCCAGGATGCGGCGCACCACGCCCCCGTCCTGCTTCGCGTCCAAAAACTTCAGAACCGCGCACCGCGCATAAGGGCCGGGCATGCGAAACTCCTGCTCCGCGTCCCGGTGACCAAGCACATCTTTAATCAGTATACGATAATTATCGACTCCCGTCAATAGCGGCACGATATGAGATGAGATCCGGGTGCCGCCGCCCCGCGCCGCGATCTCCACCAGATAAAAATCGCCGTTCTCAAACTTATACTCCGCGTGCGTCAGTCCGAAGGGCAGGCCGGCAAGCTCCACCAGACGGTCGTTCACCTCGCGCAGACGCCGGTAATCAAAGCGTTCATTGTCATAAGAAAAAAACAGCTCGGAGGCGATGCTGGAATTGTAGGCATAGTGTTTCTTCTCCGAGATCGCGAGCGAGTGGTGGCGTCCCTGCACCACAATGCCGTCCACCGTAAACTCCGTCCCCTCCATATAGCGCTCCACGATCACGGAAGCGTGATCCGAGGAGTAGGAAGCGGCCTCGTCAAAATATTGCTTCGCGTCGCCCGGAACATCCAGGATATACACACCGCGGCTGGACTGGGAATCCAGAGGCTTCATAATGACGCGCTTCCCCAGCTTTTGCGCAAACTCCTCCGCCTCCTGCACCGTATGGCAGAGGGCGAACTCCGGCACCTTCAGGCCGTGCTCACGGCAAAAGCAGCGCATCAGATACTTATTCGTAAACAGGGCCGCGCGCTCGCTGCCGATAGTGGGAAGGCCCAGCTTCTCCGCCACATAGGCCACCGTGGGAATGGCGATATCGCTCTCATCCGTCACCACGGCCTGCACGCCGTATTTCTGCGCGATCCGCAGATTCCGCTCCTTGTCCAGCACGTCCGCCACCTCGCAGAAATCCGCATACGCAAAAGCCGGCGAATCCTCATACAGATTGCTGTTCACCGCCTCGCAGCCAAGCTCCTTCACTTTTTTCACCAGGGGAGTCTGCCACTCGCCGCCCGCGATCACCAAAACCCGCTCCATCCGCCGTCACTCCTGTCGGTTCATTCCTGATATTTTCCCCTATAAGCAACAAGTGGATGGCACTTATGACTAAATGCCATCCATCTTGTTAGGATTTGTTATGATGCTTTTACATTATGTTGATACTTATTTGGCCACTGCCCAAGCGTACGGGGAGGTTGCGCCTGCTGCACACTTAGCACCATCAGCATTCTCATACACGCCGTATACCCAGTAGTATACTACGTCGCCTGCTTTCGCGCTCTTATCAACATAAGATGTACCATTTACAGTTACAGTCTTGGACTCAGCCTTCGGATCGCCAACTCTGGAAAGAACCACATACTTGTTCGCGCCGTCAACCAGTTCCCAATCAAGAGCTACACCATTCTTGCCAGCCTGAGCATTCACCTTAGCAACCTTGCCGATCACTCTCGGAAGAGCCCATACATAATTCGTGCTGTCAAACTCACCAGCGGTGCCTTCCTTGTTCTCATCAAGGTCGATCGCGATTACCCAGTAGAAGTTGAATTTATCCGTGTTTGCATCGTTATCTGTCCAAGTGTTCGTTGTCGGAGTACCCATCATTACACTGGTGCTGCCCTGAACCAGGCGAAGAACCGCATAAGCATCTGCGCCTTCTACAGCATCCCAGGTGAGTTTTACTTTGCCATTGCCAGCAACCTCAGCCTTCAGGCCGGTAACCTTTGGCAGCTGACCAGAAGCATTCACCGTAACAGTCTTGCGGGAGATCTCATCGCCGCAAATCAGGCAACGGATTACTTCATCATAAGAACCAGCTTCTGTAGCGGTCGGCTTAATCTCGTTCTCTTTCACAGCCTGACCCGGGATGTGAGCGGTACGAGCCTGGTAATCAGTTGTGTTCGCATAGTAAGGAACTTCATATTCGCTCTGAAGCGATACGCTCTCTCCGTCCACAGTCCCTCTCCAGTTCGCATAAACAGTCAGCATAGCCGGGGAGCATGAAAACGTCCTACCCGTTGCCGGATCCTTTTTACCCGGAACAACATTTTTAGTAAGATCAACAGTAACACCCTTTGACGAATCATGGCTTAAAATACCACCACTTACATAACCGCCAGCAGTTGTACGAGTCATTATTCCAGTGTCAACATTATGTCCACATACATTACAAGTCCTTACAACTTTCGCATTTACAGAATAAGTAGGATTATATCTCGGGCCAACCCATACTTCACCTGTCCATGTAATAAATGCAGGATTTTCACCAAACTCATGTTTTTCTGTTGCCGGAACCTTTACTAATGTTATCGTATCTTCTTTTACATACTCACAATTCGGGCATCCCTGTGCAGTTTCATAAGAACCAGCTGTCCCACATGTAGCCTCTATCTCCGTGCCAGCAACTTTGCGTGTTGTCAACGCACCATGCTTTTCTTTTACAGGCTCAAGTGTTCTTTCCTCAACAAGCTTGCAATCATCACAGATTCTCTTCTGAGCTACAGTTACCCAATGTTCATTTTCATCAATCATCTCATAAGAATAATTTTCTTTATCATTTGCCCATACGCCAAACTTATGTGTGGTACTAGGCTCAGCCACTTTCACACCGCAGCTTTCCTTCTTACCGCAATCTGAATTTTGGCAAACATGATACAGCTCATATTTTGCTGATTTTGCGCAAGTATTACTATATGCTTCAATTACATTATTACTACTGTCTCTCGTTACTTTTAGGGCATTCTGATTAGCTAATGTCTGTTTATTATCAGTCAGCGCTGTACCCGACTTGGTCAGCAGAAGTTTATAATCTGTGTTTTTACTCTCAATCCAAACCTCTGTTGTACCCCATGCATGATGCGCAGCTACCTCAATCTTATTCTCAGAGGCCTTGCCATCTCTTGTCCAATGCTGTTCCAGATAATACCCATCTTGTGTACATTTGCCAAGCACCGTATCAACAACTTTTATATCAGTGCCCACAATACCATTTGTTGTAGTAACAGTTTGCTTCTGAGTTTTTCCATTTTCATCTTTATACTCTACCACCAAGTGTTCTACATTATTGTTGTCAGCAACCGTGTATACGATCCATTCATTCCTAGGCGCTTTATTTACCCACACTTGCTCCCATTCAACGGCGTCAACAGCCTCGCAACGTTCGCAAGTCTTTTTCACCCAATAATATGCATCCCAATCATTTTCCTCGTACTCAGGTATAATCTCGGCTGTTCCATCATCATTGACATAACATCCCATCGGCCTCTTTGTCGCATCGCCTGCCTCTGTTGCCTCATCAGCAGATGTGATCACATTCTTAATCGTGAAGCTATGGCCCAACGCAGGTATATCCGTTATCGGCCCTCGTTCTTCTGCCCCTTTGATATAATCAGGATCCGTTAAATGATCTTTCTGAGGGCAGTTGTCACGTGTGCAAGTATACCATACCTGTCCTGAACCTTTATCTGTACAAGTCGGCTGCTTCAGCTCAATATTTCTCAAGCCCATCGCATGCCCAAGTGCTTCCTGTCCTCCAGGAACATTCAACATTTCTTTTGATCTGTACTTTTCCTTGTCCCCTTTGGCATTTTTCTCAAGTTCCACGCTATAAAATGCCTGTTCTGGGGTCTCACAATCTGCATCTTTCGAAAGGACTTCTCCAGAAATTGAATCTTTTCCAGAAAGCTTTGTCGGAGTAGCGGTAGCATCAATTTTCTTATCCTCCGCGCCATCCTTCTTATATACTTTCACATACTTGACAACAATCGCATCTTCAGTTGCATCATACTCAAACTTAACACTGCCTGGCTCAATGCTATCAAATACATAATCCTTCTGTACCTCGCCATCTGACGACTCACCATCACCACTTGCTACAGTCATAATCCCTGTAGAAACTGCTTCGGATGTCGTAATTGGCGCAGGCGCTTCCGACGCGATAGCAATGCCATCGTTTTCCGCAACCTCTTCGGCAGTCGCTTCATCGGAGATAACGATTTCTTCTTCCGCGAAAGCTACCGGAGACAT
>CANRIR010000020.1 GCA_947630735.1 uncultured Marvinbryantia sp. | reverse complement strand
GGCAAAACGGTCGAACTTAAGCGAGAGTATGTGGACGATATCAAAAAAACGGCTGCGGCCTTCGCAAACTGTGACGGAGGCACGGTCTATATTGGAATAGATGATGACGGTTCGATTTGCGGAGTGCCTGATGCGGATGCCACGATGCTTCGCGTGACCAACGCCCTGCGCGATGGCATAAGGCCGGATATGATGATGTTTGTGGACTGCCGTTACACCGACATGAACGGCAAGGCTGTGGTCACAGTTTCCGTACAGCGCGGCACAGCAAGGCCATATTACCTCCGGGACAAGGGCATCCGACCCGAAGGGGTCTATGTGCGTCAGGGCGCATCCACTGTACCCGCCTCTGATGCGGCTATTCTTAACATGATTCGAGAGACCAGCGGCGACAGCTATGAGGCAGCACGGTCTATCAACCAACAGCTCACGTTTGAACATTGCTCTGCCTTTTTCAAAAAGCGAGAGCTGGATTTAGGCCCTCAGCAGATGCGGACGCTCAACATGATCGGTAAGGACGGAACATTTACAAATCTAGCGTTCCTATTATCTGAACAATGCACCCACACGATCAAACTGGCGGTTTTTGAAGGAAGCAAAAAATCTGTTTTCAAGGACCGTACCGAGTTGTCCGGCTCCCTGTTAGAACAGCTTGAGGCAGCTTTCGATTACATCGACCGCTACAACCGTACTCGTGCGGAGTTTCAGGGGCTTGACCGACTGGACAGCCGGGATTATCCCGTGGTCGCGGTAAGGGAGGCGCTGCTGAACGCCATCATACATCGGGATTATTCCTTCAGCGCCTCGACGTTGATCAGCATTTTCGATGATCGTATAGAGTTTGTGTCCATCGGTGGATTGGTCAAAGGGATGTCCCTGGATGATATCATGCTGGGCGTTTCTGCTCTCAGAAATCAAAACCTTGCCAATATTTTTTATCGGTTGAGACTGATCGAGGCTTATGGGACGGGCATTTTGAAAATCAATGAGAGTTACTCTGACTCATCCATCAAGCCATCGATTGAGGCTACAAGCAATGCCTTTAAAATCATTCTCCCTAATCTTAACTATGCAAAAGAGAACGGCAGCAATACCGAGGAAGCCAGTCGTCCTCTGACAAGCGTCTCAAAGAAGGCAGAACGTGTCGAAACTGTTGTCAACCTCTGCCGAAAAAACGGCTTTATTGTCCGAAAAGATATTGAACAGGCTCTGTGCGTCTCTCAGGCAACAGCCATTTTGCTTCTGCGCGAAATGGTCGCCGACGGCCTTTTGACAAAAAAAGGCGCAGCGAAGACCTTGCGTTATTATTTGACAGATTTTTGATTTTTTAATGTGGAAAAGAAGACGAATATAACGGAGAATGAAAAATGCCGACTTTAAGTGAAATTTTTGATTTGAAACAAATAAGTCAAAAAAGAAGCGAGTAAAATTCAGCTTTATCCTTTACCATACGGACAGATGTTGTTCTATATCCAAGAGGATTTTGAGACGCCTGGTCAACCGCATCAGCAAATGCCTCTGCTTGCAAATAGTTTATTCCCTTTTCGGATTTTTGTCCTGTGAATCTCTTCCAAAATGTAAAAGTCCCTGAGAATCTCTATTCTTTGATCCTCAGGGACTTTCATATTACCAATTTCAGTTATGCACTGTTAAAACTTACATTCCCATCTGCTTCGCAACCTCGGCCGCAAAGTCTTCTTCCTTCTTCTCGATGCCCTCTCCGGTCTCGAAACGGACGAAGCCCTTGATAACCACCTTGGCACCGTTTGCCTTCGCAACGGAATCCACATAGGACTGCACGCTCTGCTTGCCGTCCTCGGCCTTCACATACACCTGGTCGAGCAGGCAGATCTCTTTCAGCTCTTTGTTGATACGACCGCTGATCATGCCCTCGATTACCTTCTCCGGCTTCTGGGACTCCTTCGGGTCGTTCTTGATCTGCGCGAGAAGGATCTCTTTCTCATGCGCGATATAGTCCTCGCTCACTTCGCTGCGGTTGGTGTACTGCGGTCTCAAAGCCGCCACCTGCATGGCCACGTTCTTCGCCATCTCTCTGATCTCGTCGTTTATCACGTCGGTCTGCACGTCTACCAGAACGCCGATCTTGCCGCCCATGTGGGTGTAGGGTGCGATGAAGCCCGCATCCTCGGTAACCTGCTGGTACCTGCGGATGTTCATGTTCTCGCCGATAATGGCGATCTTGCCCGCCAGCGCTTCCGCAACGGTCTTGCTGCTGTCCGGCAGCCACTTCTCCGCCAGAAAGCTCTCCATGTCCGCCGCTGTGGTAGCCATGGCCTGCTCTGCCACTTCCGCAACGTAAGCCTGGAACACTTCGTTCTTTGCCACGAAGTCTGTCTCCGCGTTCACTTCCACAACGACTGCCTTCTTGCTGTCGTCCGACACCAGAACCTTGCACAGGCCCTCGGCAGCGATCCTGCCGGCCTTCTTCTGCGCGGTGGCAAGTCCTTTTTCTCTGAGGAACTCCACTGCCTTGTCCATGTCGCCGTCGGTGGCGGTCAGGGCCTTCTTGCAGTCCATCATGCCCGCGCCGGTCATCTCTCTTAACTCTTTTACCATTCCTGCTGTGATTGCCATTCTATTATTCCTCCGTCTGTGCAGCGGCTGTCTCCACGAAATCCTCCGCCGCTTCCTGTACATAATCTTCCTCGTATACCACGTTCTGCTCTGCGCCCTGGTTTGCCTCGATAACGGCGTCCGCCATCTTGGAAACGATCAGTTTTACGGCGCGGATGGCGTCGTCATTGCCCGGGATCACATAATCCAGCTCTTCCGGATCGCAGTTGGTATCGCAGATGCCGATGAGCGGGATGCCCAGGGCGTGCGCTTCCTGCACGCAGATACGCTCTTTCTTCGGATCTACCACAAAGATGGCGTCCGGGATGCGCTTCATCTCTTTGATGCCGCCAAGGCTCTTGTCCAGTTTCGCCCACTCTTTGCGAAGGGCGATGACTTCTTTTTTCGGCAGCACGTCGAAGGTGCCGTCGGCCTCCATGGATTCAATCTGTTTCAGGCGCTCCACTCTGCTGCGGATGGTCTTGAAGTTGGTAAGCATACCGCCCAGCCATCTCTCGTTCACATAGAACATGCCGCATCTCTCCGCCTCGGACCTGATCGCGTCCTGCGCCTGCTTCTTTGTGCCCACAAACAGGATGGTGCCGCCGTTTGCAACGATGTCGCCCACCGCATTATACGCGTCGTCCACCATGCCCACGGATTTCTGCAGGTCGATGATGTAGATGCCGTTCCTCTCCGTGTAGATGTACGGAGCCATCTTCGGGTTCCATCTTCTGGTCTGGTGCCCGAAATGAACGCCTGCTTCCAGTAACTGCTTCATTGAAATAACACTCATTTTGCTTTTCTCCTTTTGGTTTTTCTTCCGCACCCCGTACTTTCTCGGAAACCGCCCTGCAGGCGGCACCCTCCTCAAAATAGAGATGCGTGTTTTTTAGCGACTTCAATATCTTACCATATTGTCCGGTCGGATGCAAGCACTTTTCCTGCAAATCGCGCTAAATTCGCCAAATATATCGCATACACGGACGTCTTTCTCTCTGCCGGGCCGACTTAGCGCACATCTATCCGTCCGCCGCGTCGTTTGTCTGCCTGGACGTCTCGTTCGCCGATCCGTTCACTGATTCATCCGCCTGCCGGGCCGCCTCCTCCGCCGGGGTGCCGCGCATGTTCAGGTCTTTGGCCTTGGGGTAGATGCGCCGCATCACGTCGTCGCCGTAATACTGGTCCATCAGCTCCTGCCACGGCGCTGTCGCCTCCACGCCCGCGCGGCGCTCCTGATAGCGCCCCAGGGCCAGGCAGGAGACGCCCATGTTGCACGCCATAAACACGATCATCAGCCAGGTAAGGATTTTCCCCGCCCGCATGGGAATCTTTTCGATGAGCGCCGAAATCTTTTTGTAGGCGTACTTAAACCAGACCACCGACGCGATGCCCCAGAAAAAGCAGTACAGCAGATTGATGCGTCCGGCCAGGTTGAACGGCACGGAGCTGTAATCCCAGAAAATGGTGCCGAAGGCCAGCTCGGTAAACACGCTGCAAAAATATTCAAACGCGCCGCCCAACAAGGTGCCCGCCACAAAGAGCGCGCTGTCGGAGCGGTTGCGGTGCTGATATAAAATGGCGGTAAACATGGAGATGCCAAGGCCCCAGACAATGCTGAACGGGCCCCACACCACGCTGCTGCGGCTCATCCAGTAGCCCAAAGTGATGCGGCAGAACACCGTCTCCACCAGATCGCCGATGAAGGCCCCCACGATAAACAGCCAGATCAGCTTGTAAAAGCCGCAGCCCTCCGCAAACACCTTGCTCTTTTCTCTGCTTCGTCCCGCCTCGCCGGAGAGGGGATAGGCGTGCAGAATACGCTTCTCCACGCTGTCGCCTATCTTTTTGCGCAGAAGCGCCGTAAACTGGGCGATCCGACGGTTGGATTCCTCGTAGCGCGCCGCGCGCTCCTTGGCCCCGGTGAGCACTGACGTGGTGCCCAGGATGTCCAGCGCCAGAATGCCCGTCAGCACCCACAGGACCGTGTGGATGATCAGGGGAATGTTCGCGTCGTAAAATTTGTCCAGGAACGGGTTGAGCCACTTGATCACGGCCGCGCCCAGAAGGCCCCAGAACACCGAGTGGCTGAGGCACACATAGCCGTCGAAATTCCAGCGCTTGTCGCTGTAATCCCACCAGCGCCCGTGGAACACTTTTTCCAGGAACTTGCCCGCCAGCAGCTCGATGACCGTGGCGTAGATGGTGCTCCCCAGGATGAGGAACACCACGTTGTCCCCCAGGGAAGTGGCGCACACAGTCAAGATGACGGCGGTAATGCCGTAGATCATGCACAGCGGCCCGTTCAGGAAGCCGCGGTTCACGATCTTCTTGCGCTTTACCGTGATCAGCACCGTCTCAAACACCCATCCCAGAAAAGAATATACAAAAAAGAAAAACAAAAGCCTCATTTCTTGCCCTCCACGCCCGGGCCCCTACCCGATCTGCGCCAGCAGGATGGCCGCGAACATCAGCACACAGCCCGTGATCTCCCTTCCGGAGAGCGTCTGCCCCAGAATGAGCATCCCCGCCAGCACGGAGATGACGGACTCCAGACTCAGGATCAGCGAAGCCACCGTGGGGTTCATGCCCTTCTGCCCGATGATCTGCAGGGTGTAGGCCACGCCGCAGGACATCACGCCCGCATAGAGAATGGGCTGCCACGCCGCCAGAATCTGGCCGAGCTGCGGCTTTTCAAACAGGAGCATGGGCACCCCGCAGAGGATGCCGCACACCAGGAACTGGATGCAGGACATGGCCACGCCGTCCACCCGCGGCGAAAAATAGTCAATAACCAGAATATGTATGGAAAATACCAGGGCGCACAGAAAGACCAGCAGGTCTCCCTTCCCTATGGTAAA
Source organism: uncultured Marvinbryantia sp. (assembly GCA_947630735.1). Classification (GTDB taxonomy): domain Bacteria; phylum Bacillota; class Clostridia; order Lachnospirales; family Lachnospiraceae; genus Marvinbryantia. The sequence continues at coordinate 31,780 of CANRIR010000020.1, read as the reverse complement.
GCTCTCCGTGATGCACAGAAAATAGAGCCCGGCCAGGGCCAGCGCCACCCCGATCCACACAAACGCGCTGCACTTCTTGTGAAAGAACAGTCCCAGCACCGGCACGATGATGATATAGAACGCGGTGATGAAGCCCGCCTTTCCCACGGAGGTGTACTGAATGCCGATCTGCTGCAGCGTGGTGGCGACGCACAGGGCCAGCCCGCAGCAGACGCCGCCCGCGATCAGCGTTTTTCGCTGCTTTTTTTTGTCCGCGCCCTCCTCTTTCTTCGGCGGATTTACCTTCTTTAAAACCATCATGCAGGGCACCAGCACCGCCGCCCCCAAAAGGGAACGCACGCTGTTGAAGGTAAACGGCCCCACATAGTCCATGCCCACGCTCTGGGCCACAAAGGCCACGCCCCAGATGAGCGCCGTCAAGAACAGGATCAGGGAGCTTCGGATCTGTTGTCGTTTCATACTGTCACTCCTCAACTGTATTCCAGACTATTATACATGATGGGAAAATCTATGCAAGAGAGAATTTAAAATATTCCCGTCTGGAAATTTCTGTGAAAAATCTCCGGAACGGCTGTGGAAATCCCCCGCGCCGTATGGTATAGTAAAATATAAGATAAGTGCAAAAAACAGATCACAGATAGGAGGACATCTATGAGCAGCCAGACTTTCGCAACCGACACCAGCGGCCGCACCCCCGTGCAGTGGGCGCAGGGCCTTCTCACCCTGTTCATCGGCCTGACCATCGCGCACCTGGGCGTCAGCCTCTTTCTCCTGTCCGAGCTCGGCAGCGACTGCTTTACCGTGATGATCCAGGGCGTCGCCCTCACGGTGGGCCTCTCCATCGGCACGGTTCACGTGATCGCCCTGATCCTTCTGATGGCCGTGATGCTCCTCGCCACAAAGGGCTATGTGAAGCCAGGCACCGTGGTGTGCGCGTTCTGCGGCGGATGGATCATCGACTTTTTCCTGTGGCTGTTCCGGGGCTTCTCCGCAGCCGCGTCCCCCATGTGGCTGCGCGTGCTCGTGATGCTGGCGGGCTGCGTGATCCTGAGCATGGGGATGTCGGTGGTCATTGAGAGCAACAGCGGCACGGGGCCAAACGACCTCGTCGCCATCATCCTGACCGACAAGATCAACGAAAAAAAGCCCGTGCAGTTTCAGTTTGTCCGCATGGGCTGCGACCTGATCTTCGTGGCCGTCGGCTTTCTTCTGGGCGGAACCGTGGGCGTCGGCACCATCGCGGCCGCGCTCTTCATCGGCCCCACCGTGCAGTTTTTCCTGCCCAGGAGCCGGGCCGTGATCCACAAAATTTTTCCGGGGCTATAAAAAAATTTCCGGGGCTGTGAAGCCCCGGATTTTTTATCTCGCATTTCTTATCTCACGCTTCTTATCTCACGCTTCTTATCTCATATTTCCTGTCCCATATTTCTTGTCTCATATTTCTTCATCTCACATTTCTCGCCCGGAAGCGGATGCGCACATAGTCGATGATCCACTTCCCATCCTGGTGCAGAACCGGTTCCAGCTTTTCGTTCGCCTCCCGCAGGATGGCGTCCTTTGTCCCGGGGTCCATTCCCAAAAACGGCGTTTTCACAAACATGTTGATCCAGTCCGTCAGGCCGTCCTCGGACTGCTGCACCGTGGGCCGGTCGAACAGGAGCGCGTATTCCACCCGCAGGCCATGCCTTTCCAGCATGGGTGCATACTCCCCGATGGTGGGAAAATAGAAGGTGAGCGGATAGGAAATCCCCCTTGCGGCAAAGCATGCCTCCAGGGTGGAGTGCACCGCCTCCGCGCAGCCGTACCCGCCAAACTCGCAGACCAGCTCCCCGCCCGGCTTCAGCTGCCGGGACACGTTCTCCAGCAGTTCGTCCTGTTTTTCCGCGTCGATCCAGTGGAAGACCGCGTTGGAAAAGATGGCGTCCGCCTTCTCCTCCAGCTGGAATTTTGTGGCGTCGGCCACCAGAAACGGGATCTGCGGGTGCTCCGCCCGCGCGAGCGCGATCATGTCTTTTGACGCGTCCACCCCCGTGACCGCATAGCCCTTCTCCCGCAGTTTTTCGCTTAAAGTTCCGTTGCCGCAGCCCAGGTCCACCACCCGGCTCCCCTGCGCGGCGGTAAGCAGGCTCATCACGTCCTCTCCGTACCGGGGCACAAAGGAAAAGCGCTCCTTATAGCCTCCGGCGTCCCAGGTAATATTCATTCCGGTTCTCCTTTCTTTTCTATTTCTTTTGAAAAATACTTTTCGATTTCTTTCGGAAACTGCCTGTCTATTCCTTTTGGAAATTGGGAAAAGGGCCGCCGCACGTGCGCCCGGCACGGTTTTCGCACCAGGCGTCAAACCGCTCCCCGGACGCTGTGAAGCAGCCCCTCGGATTTTTACAATGTAACTGCCGCCCTCTTAGAACAGACCCGGGAAGATGGCTTTCGGAATGGCCAGCCACAGATCCGGCATCAGGATCATCAGAAGCAGCACTGCCAGAGATGACAGGAAGTACGGCATGGTTCCCTTAAACGCATCCTCTATGGTAATCCCGCTGATGGACGATGCAATCAACAGGCACAGGCCGTACGGCGGTGTGACAAGGCCGAGGGCCAGGGTTACCACGATGATCAGGCCCAGGATGATGGGGCTGATGCCAAGGGAGGTAGCTGCCGGGAGGATGATCGGAACAAACAGGATCATGGCCGGAACAGCATCCATAAAGGTACCCACAAACATAAAGAACGCTACCACTACCAGAAGGAAGACCAGCTTGCCGCCCGGCATGTTCGCGAAGAAGCCCTGCACCAGCACGTTCAGCTGATAGTAGCTGAGCAGCTCGCCCAGTGCGTTCGCCGTCGCCAGCGCGAACAGGGACAGGGAGGAGAGCTTCATGGTCTCGATCAGGATCCTGGGCAGGTTTTTGATCTTGATGGTCTTGTAGAAGAAAACACCCACCAGCAGCGCATACACGCAGGCAAACGCCGCGGACTCCGTCGGTGTGAACAGACCGGACACGATGCCGCCGATCAGGATGATGGGGGTAAGCAGAGCCGGCAGAGACTGGAACACCAGTTTCAGGATCTCTTTTACCTTAACCGGTTCGCACTTCGGGAAGTTTTTCTTCTTGGAATACATTTTTACTACCAGCATCATGGCCAGGCCCAGCAGAATACCGGGAACAAGACCCGTCATAAACAGGGCGCCTGTTCCCACATTGGCAATGCCGGAGTACACCACCATGGTAATACTCGGCGGGATGATGGATCCCAATGTGGACGACGCCGCCGTGACGCCCACGGACGTGCCCTTGTCATAACCCTGCTTTTCCATGGACGGGATGAAGATCTTGCCCACGCCGGCCGTGTCTGCCTGGGAGGAACCGGAAATGCCCGCGAAGATCATGGACACCAGCACGTTGGAATATGCAAGTCCGCCGCGGAAACGGCCCACCAGAGCGTTACAGCAGTCGATCAGCTTTTCTGTGATCTCGCCCTCGTTCATGAGGTTTGCAGCCAGGATGAACAGCGGAACCGCCAGCAGCGTAAAGCTGTTCATACCGTTAAACATCTTAGAGAATACTACCGTATTCGGAATGGCCGGCATCGCAAAGATACCGGTAAAGGATACCACGCCAAGTGCAAAGGAGATCGGCACACCAATGGCGACAAACACAACAAACATAATTACTAATATTGCGCCCATTATTTATTATCTCCTTTCCCAAAATTCTTAAATTCTTCCAGCAGCTGTGCGATCAGATAGACAGCGGACGTTCCGCCGCAGATCGGCAGGCACAGCCACGTGGGGCCCCTCTTGAGCTGCGGAAGGGTAACCCAGGTATAATTCCAGAACTGCTTTGTCACCAAAATGCCGTAATACAGCATCAGAACAGAGAAGAACAGCATGATCAGCGTGATGATGATCGCCAGCACAGACTTCGCTTTCTGATTTTTCAACATATCGCTCACAGAGGTAAACGCGAAGTGGCGTTTCTCATACACCATGGCACCCGCTCCCATGAACACGGCCCAGATGAACGAATACATGGAAACATCCTGGGTCCAGGTAACGGAGATTCCCAGATAACGGCAGACGATCTGGATGACCACCGTGATCAGGAACACGCAGAGAAAAAAGCCGCCCACCGCAATCTGGATCTTCTGCAGCATAGCAATTGCGTTTTTCATAGTTTCTCCTTCCAATTTTACAGGAAAAAGGGGCCGTCGCAAAATGAGTCTGGTGCGCTTCGTTTTGTGACAGCCCCCTCCTTGTCAATCACATATTATTCTTTTTTTACCGGACTTATTCCGTTGCAGCCGCGCGAACCATCTCCAGGTACTCTGTCATGTTATTCTTCTCTGCGAACTCATCCTGGATGGGGATAGCGAGCGCTTTGAAAGCGTCGATGTCGATGTCTGCGAACTCGGTCACTTCCGCGCCGTCAGCGATAACCTGCTGCTTGGACTCGTCAAACATTCTGTAAACAACCTCGCGCTCCTCAGCGGTAGCAGCCTCAACAGCCTCGTCGATCCAGCCCTTCTGCTCATCCGTCAGGCTGTCATAGAAAGCGCCGCTCATCAGGAACAGACGGGTTGTGTAATCGTGATGCGTCTCACTCACATAATGGCCGTTGTCGGTCTTGTGATGATCCTTCAGCATGAAGTTGGTGTAGTCGTTCTCAGCGCCGTCCACAACGCCCTGCTGCAGAGCCTGGTAAAGCTCGCCCCATGCAACGGTTGTGGGAACCGCGCCGCAGGCCTCAAACAGCTGCTTCTGCACTGCGGAATCCTGTGTACGGATGCTCATGCCGTCCAGATCTGCCGGGCTCTTGATCGGTTTCTTCGCGTATACGTCGCGAACGGAGGAGGACCAGTAGCCCATCACGCGGAAGCGGTTGCCCGTCTTCTCGTTGATCAGGGTCTTCATCGCATCGCCGAACTCGCCGTCAACGGCTGCTTCCCAGTGATCAAAGCTGTCGAACAGGTACAGCAGTGAGAACATATCCACTTCCGGAACGCCGATAGCGGTCATGAAGCCCGGGGACGCAACTACCATGCTGGCAGCTCCCATTTCCAGTTTCTCGATCAGCTCGGACTCGTTCTCGCCCAGTGTGCCGTGATGCAGAGTAACCTCGATGCTGCCGCCGGAGAGGTCTTCCACAACCTCTTTAAATTTGATGATACCGTAAGCATACGGGTTCTCCAGAGATGTCTGATTGTGTGCCACGATCAGATTCAGGTCTGCCGCAGACGCTGTGCCCGCGAAGGTTCCAAGTGCCAGAGCACCTGCCAGTAAAGCTCCAAAAATTTTCTTTTTCATGTAGGTATATCCTCCTGTATTTATTTTTTTATTTTCACAGCATATCCCGCTGTAAAATACTTGTGTGCGCCGCCCCGAAGCGGAGCTGCGTTTTTTGTCCGCACAGCCTTAAAGGGCACTGTGCTTTTTTCTCACAGCCTTAGAGAAGCGCTGTGCTCACTTTTACCACCACTTTGCGCACCGTCATGGACTCGCCGCTGATGAGCGCCGGCCGGTGCACATCCGCCGGGAAAAACATGCTGTAACAGCCCGGCACTGCCTCGATGTAGCCCTCGTTTTCCACCGATTTGTAGAAGATCAGGTCGCGCTCGTCGATGCGCTCGTCCACCTCGTATTTCCCGGTGTCCCAGGTAAAGCCCAGGCGCTCTTTTCCGGAAGCCAGGAACTGCACGTCCACATATTTCTCGTGCACCTCCGGCCGCACCTCCTCCGGCGCTTTGGTCTGCGCGTCAAACACCTGCGCGTAGATCTCTTTTCCCTGGATCTCGTAGACCCCGGGCTCCATGGCCACAAAATCGTTGGACTTCAGATAATCCAGCGCCTTCTGGATGGCCTTCGGATAGGTGTCGCTGATGTCCTTCGCATAAATGGATGAAAAAATCATTCTCCTCACCCCCTCACACTGTGTTTCTTCTGGTTACATGGCCCGGACCTTTTCCCACACTTCCTCGATCACGGGAACGCCAAGCTCCATGTTCTCCTTTACCGCTTTCGCCACGCGCTCTCCCGGATAGAGCACCGGTTTGCCCGGATCCAGCGGTTCGGACGTTTTCAGATCCGCCAGGATGCCGTCCACGATCTCGTCTGTCTGCCCTGTGGAATTGAACTTCCCCGGGTCGATGGCGATCATGATCTGGGACAGGCCCACCTCGTCGCCGAATGTGCCGATCTTGCCCACCGAATGGCCGTCCGTGAGGATGGTCGCGATGAGGTCCAGCGCGATGGAAAGCCCGCTTCCCTTCCAGTAGCCCATGGGAAGCACGCGCCAAGTCTTCTCAATCTCGGCGGGATCCGTGGTCAGATTTCCCTGGGTGTCGTACCCGCCCGGCACCGGCAGCGGGATTCCCTTCAGCTTGCAGTCCTCCAGCTTTCCGTAGGAAAACTGGGACAGAGCGCAGTCCACCACCACATGCTCCCCGCTGCTCCTGGGAACGGCAAAGATGATGGGGTTGTTGCCGATCTTGCGGTCCCTTCCGCCCCAGGCCGGCATGTTCGGCATGGTGTTGGACCAGCAGATACCGATGCACCCCGCGTCCGCCGCCTGCCAGCCGTAGCTGCCGCCGCGCATCCAGTGGTTGTTGTTGCCGATGGCCACCAGGCCCATGCCATACTGTTTGGCCAGCTCTATGGCCCGGTCCATGGCCCTCTTTGCGTTCAGCGGCCCCATGCCCCTGTGGCCGTCCCACCGCTCCATCATCCCCATACTCATCTCGCAGGTGGCGGTGTTTTCCGGAAGGATTTCTCCCTTGTCCAGATAGTCCACCACGCGCGGAAAGCGGTTGAGGCCGTGCGACGGCACGCCGGCGAGGCTGTTCTGTGCAAAGATGTACGCTGCGTCCTGCGCGCCTTTTTCGTCAAATCCCTTTTTTTGCAGGACACGCTTAAATTCTTGAAGCAGTTCCTCGTATTTGACCCTGAGCATCTATAAATTCCTCCAAACAGATCAAAATTTTATTGCGGCTCCTTTGTACATCATACCATATAATCCGCATTTGCGCAATCCATTTTTATGCACTTTCGCTATGCTTTTTCCTCCATGGCGTGAACCATTTCTACAAGGAACGCGTGCGTGGGGGCGGCCACATGATATTTTTTCGCCGCGCGCACCACGGAACCGCTGATGGTGTCCACCTCGGTCTTTCGCCCGTCGCGCAGGTCCGCACGGATGGAGGTGCAGCCGTTGGGCGAGCCCTCCGACGTTTTCTTTACCTTCTCCAGAATGGCCTCCTCGTCGAACACAAGGCCCATGGCGGTCGCCACTTCCACCGCCTCGTGCACCAGCTGTTTCGTCATGTTCCAGGCGTGCTCGTTGGCGGCAATGTAGCCCATGTCCACCTGAAGGACGCCCGTGACCGCGCTCAGGGACACGTTGGTAAACAGCTTGTCCCATATAAGCTGCTGGATGTTCTCGTGGATCTTTACCTGGAAGCCGCAGGCGTCGAACGCCTCCTTCAGCTTCGGCAGGAATCCTTCCTTATCCTCGGTCAGCATGCCCACATTGGTCCTGCCCTCCCCGCCGTGGCGGATGTGGCCCAGGCCCAGCACCGCGCCGTTGTCCTCCGTGGTGCCGATGATGATGTGGTCCTCGCGCACAAACTCCGAGAGGATGTCCTCATGCCCGGAGCCGTTCTGCAGGGTAAGCACATAGGTGTTCTCCCCGATCAGATTCTGGTTGCCCTTTAAGGCCGCCCGGGAGAACAGGGCTTTCACAAACAGGATGATCAGATCCACGTTCTCGATCCCCTGCGTGGATGTGACCGCGTTCGGGCGGTATGTGACCTCCTCGCCGTTCTCCTGCAGCACGAGGCCGTTGGCCTGCAGATGGTCCACCACCGTCTGGTTGGTGTCCACCAGGTATACTTCATTGTGCAGCGACAGATGTCCTCCGTAGATGGAGCCCATAGCGCCCGCACCGATAACAGCTATCTTCATAAAATCCCTCCTAATTTCTCTTTCGCTGTGCACACTCGAGAAAGCTGCGCTTTCTCTCGTTCGCGGGCATTCGCCCTATATATCGTTTTCCTCACGCTTTCCGATCGCTTTCGCGTCGGAAACCGCGTGTAAAACGATCTGCACAGCTCATTGTCATCACGAAAAGTCTTTCAGTCCCTCAATCGCGTATGCGCGGATGGGGCAGGAATCCAGTCCTTTGATGGGCAGCGGCGAGTAGGACATGAAGAAGGTGTCGCTCTGCAGCTCCTCGAGGTTTTTCAGCACCTCCAGGAACACCACGTCCACTTCCATCAGGACATCGTGGAACGCGGACACGTCTGTGTTGTTGCTCTCGATGGAGACGCCGTCGCCGAATCCCACGCATTTTACTTTCTTTTCTTTCAGCCACTCGGCGGTCTCACGGCAGATGAAGAGCCGCTTGTCCTCCTCGGTGTTGGAGGCCGGCGTGAAGGGGGCCAGCTTCATGGGAGAGTCCAGAATGACGATGTCTCCCTCCTGGATCCTGTCGCCGCAGGCTTTCTCCAGGTCTGCTCCCTTAATCTTTGCGTTCGGCTCCATGTGCGTGATGTTCACGTAGATGGCGCGGCCCATGAAGGTTGTGATCGGCAGCGCCTGCACGTCGTGCCAGTTGTCGTTGTGATGATAGGGGCACTCCACATGCGTCCCCAGGTGGCTGGTCAGATCCATGATCGTGTGAAAATCCGGGATGGGGCCGCCCGTGTTGAAGCGCGTCAGCCCGCACCTTCTCGTCTCTGTCTTCGGATCCAGCACTTTGGTCAGATCCACCACTCGTAAATTTCCCATTTGATATACGCTCATCGTACACCCTCCTCTTTCTTTTACGGCCCCGGCGGGCCGATTTATTTCCGCTCTGCGCGGTTTCCCTGCGCTTCCCGCTCTCTCTCGGTCACGCGCCGATCAAGGCGCGCGCGGCGGCCGTCAGCACCGGCATGGCATACGCAGCAGTGCTCCGCGTAAGTTTCCCTGCGCTTCCCGCTCTCTCGGTCACGCGCCGATCAGGGCGCGCGCGGCGGCCGTCAGCACCGGCATCGTAAAGATACACAGCAGTGTGCTCTGTGCGATGGACTGCGACGCCGTCTGCGTGTCCCGGTGGAACTGCTGCGCGAACATCCCGGTGGCCGCCGCCACAGGGCAGCCGACGGAGATGACGATGGACAGATACATGACCGGGTCTAAATGAAACGGCAGCAGCGCGGCCATGGCCGCGGCCGGATAGACGACCAGGCGCAGGGCGCTGATCAGATACAGCTTTTTGTCCAGAAACGTGCGCAGAAGATCCGTGGACGCCATCTGCGCCCCGATGATCAGCATGGCCAGGGGCGTGTTCAGGCTGCTCAAAAACACCATCGCACGGTCCACGGGTGCCGGCAGGGCGATCCCCGTGACAAACAGCAGGAAGCCCGTCGAAAACCCGATGACCCCGGGATTGATAAACGCCTTTTTGAGGGAGATGTAGGATTTCCCTCCCATGACGGCAACCCCGTGGGTCCAGGTAAAAATGTTGATGACCACGGAGCCGATCACTCCGTAGAGGATCGCCTCATCCCCCAGGATGGACTGCAGAAGCGGCAGCCCCATGAACAGCGCGTTGCCGTAAACCGCCGCGCTGTTTAAGGAAGCCCTGGTGTCCTCCGGCTGCCGCCGGAACAGGATCCACGAAACCACCGCAAACGCTGCGTAGATCACGACAAAGGCAAACCCCACTGTCCGGAAAATGCCCAGGGTCTGGGCGCTGCACACATCCGGCATATTGGTAATGATGATACAGGGCGTCACGATGTACAGCAGAATACGGGTCAGCTGGCTTCTTGTCTCCTCCGAGAACCAGCCCGCCTTTGCCAGCGCGAACCCCAGCAGCATCATCAGCAGCAGCGTAAACACGTTGCCCGCCACTAAGATCATATTTGCTAACATAGGTTATCTCTGCACGCGGGCTCCCGCGCCGCCCATAATGGCCTCCACTTCTTTTTTGCTGGCCATGGTGGTGTCGCCGGGCGTGGTCATGGCGAGCGCTCCGTGCGCCGCGCCGTAGTTGACCGCAAGCTGCGCATCCCCCGTGGTCATCAGGCCGTACACCAGGCCGGACGCGAAGGAGTCTCCCCCGCCCACGCGGTCCATGATCTCCAGGCCCTTGTAATCCTTTGCCTTGTAGATCTCGCCGTCCGCCCAGCAGATGGCGCTCCAGTCGTTCACGGTGGCCGTCTTCACTTCGCGCAGCGTGGTCGCCACTGCCTTGAAGTTCGGATAGGCCTTCGCCGCCTCGTTGATCATCTTCTTGTAGCCTTCCAGATTCAGTTCTTTTAAGTTCGCGTCGTTCCCCTCGATCTCAAATCCCAGGCAGGCCGTGAAGTCTTCCTCGTTGCCGATCATCACGTCCACATATTTCGCGATCTCTTTGTTCACTTCCTGGGCCTTTGCCTGCCCGCCGATGGCGCTCCACATGGAGGGGCGGTAGTTCAGGTCGTAGGAGACCACCGTGCCGTATTTCTTCGCCGTCTTGATGGCCGCCAGCACCGTCTCGCAGGACTGCTCGGAGAGCGCCGCGTAGATGCCGCCGGTGTGCAGCCAGCGCGCGCCAAGCTCGCCGAAGATATAGTCGAAGTCAAAATCCTCCGGCGTTGCCTTGGAGATGGCCGTGTTGGCACGGTCGGAGCACCCCACCGCGCCGCGGATGCCGAAGCCGCGCTCCGTGAAGTTGAGGCCGTTGCGGCAGATTCTGCCGATGCCGTCCGTCTTCATCCACTTGATGAGGGAGGTGTCCACGCCTCCCTGCAGAATGAAATCCTCCATCAGCATGCCGATCTCGTTGTCGGCAAAGGCCGTGATGACAGCCGTCTTCAGGCCGAAGCACCTGCGCAGGCCGCGCACCACATTGTACTCGCCGCCGCCCTCCCAGGCGCGGAAGCTCCTGGCCGTGCGGATCCTGCCCTCGCCGGGATCCAGGCGGAGCATAACCTCCCCCAGGGATACCGCGTCAAATTTACACTCGCTTGCCGGTCTTAAATTCAAATCCATGTCCGTTTCCTCCTTAACCCCGAATCTCTTTTACCATGGCCACCGCTTCTTTTGTCATCTCGCGGATCTTGTCGAACTCGCCCGCCTTGATGAGGTCGCCCTTTACCATCCAGCTGCCGCCGCAGCAGAGGATCTTGTCGCACTCCAGGTAGGAGCGCAGGTTCTTGGTGTTGATGCCGCCCGTAGGCATGAATTTTACCATGGTGTAGGGAGCCGCCATGGCCTTGATCATGGCCACGCCGCCCGCCTGCTCCGCCGGGAAGAATTTTACCACCTTGAGGCCGCGCTTTACCGCCTGCGCCACTTCGGACGGCGTGATGCAGCCCGGGAACACCGGGATGTTTTTCCCGATGCAGTAGTCCACGATCTCCGGGTCAAATCCGGGGCTCACGATAAATTTCGCGCCGGCCGCCACCGCGCGGTCCACCTGCTCCACAGTGAGGACGGTACCCGCTCCCACCAGCATCTCGGGGTACTTTTCGGACATCTGGCGGATGGATTCCTCCGCGGCGTCCGTGCGGAAGGTAACCTCCGCGCACGCCAGGCCGCCCTCCATCAGCGCTTCCGCCAGGGGAAGCGCGTCCTTCGCGTCGTTTAACACCACCACCGGCACCACGCCAAACTCCCTGAACTGTTCATCAATTGCTTTCATGTTCTGTTTTTCCTCCTTCTCTTTTCTATTTTCTATATTCTATATTCACTCACGCGAAGGCCCCGCCCCGCGGGGCATCCGCAAATCTGTGCAGACTTTTATTCCGCGCGCCCGGCCGCTTACAGGCAGCTCTTCACAACCGTGCAGCTGCCCTCCTCGCGGATCCTGGCAAGGCTTTTGTCCCGCGCGCCCTGCCTCTTACAGGCAGCTCTTCATAACCGCGTAGGTGCCCTCCTCGCGGATCCTGGCCAGGCATTTTGCCACCGCCGCCTCAAAGCCGTCGATCTTCGTGAGGTCCTCGCCCCAGAACACCTCGTTTGCGCACACCGCGTGCACAAGATCCTGCACGGAGTCGTCCTTGTGGGCCAGATAGAACTCCAGGATGTCCCGGTCGTCGTTTACGGTGTACTCGTTGGCCTCCCTCGACGCCGTAAGGCCCGCGTCGGTCAGCTTCTGCCCGTTGTAGAACGCGATGTAGAACGCAAAGGACGCCGTGATGCACTCCGGCAGTTTGCCGAATTTCTCCACATAGCCCTTCAGGCTGGGCAGCACGCGCGCTTTCCACTTGGAGGTGGAATTTAGAGAAATGGACATTAAGGCGTGGTCCACAAACGGGTTGTTGAAGCGGTCGGTCACCGCCGCCGCAAACTCCTTCAGCTCATCCTCCGGCAGCGTGAGCGTGGGGATGATCTCCTCGTAGATGGTCTTGTTCATGAACCCGCGGATCACATCGTCCTTCATGCAGTCGCGCACGATGTCCTGTCCGGCCAGGTACGCGCCCAGCACCATGGAGGTGTGCGCGCCGTTCAGGATGCGCACCTTCCTCTGCTTGTAGGGCTTGTGGTCGTCGCAGATGAGCACCGGCAGGCCCGCCTCCTCAAACGGAAGCTCTTTTTTCAGGCTCTGCGGTCCCTCGATCACCCAGAAGCCGAACACCTCGCCCACGTCCAGCAGGTTGTCCTTGTAGCCCAGCTCCTCGCAGATCTGGTCGGCCTCGTTTCTGGGATAGCCCGGAACGATGCGGTCCACCAGGGTGGAGCAGAAAATGTTCTCCTCCTTTACCCAGTTTGCGAAGCCCTCGTCCAGCCTCCACTGCTCGATGTATTTGAGCACGCATTTCTCCAGCTCTTTGCCGTTGTTGTCGATCAGCTCGCAGGAGAGGATGATAAAGCCCTTGCCCTTCTCCCTGCCGAAGTTCTCGTATCTCTGATAGAGGAACTGCGTCAGCTTGGCCGGATAGCTGGCCGCCGGCTTGTCCTCAAATTTGCAGGACGGATCGTACTGGATGCCCGCCTCTGTGGTGTTGCAGGTAATGAAGCGCAGATCGGGGTTCGCCGCGCAGGCCATCAGCGCGTCATAGTCGCTGTAAGGGTTGATGCACCTGCTCACACAGGAGATGACCCGCTTGTCGTTCACTTTCTGCCCGTTCTCGCTGCCGCGCAGGAACAGGGTGTAAAGGCCCTCCTGCTCGTTGATGAAGTTGCGGATCATGTCTCCGCCGCCGATGGGCTGGCAGAGCACCACCTTGGAATTGAAGCCCGCCTTCTCATTCATCATGTCGATAAAATAGTCCACAAACGCGCGCAGGAAATTGCCCTCGCCGAACTGCAGCACGCGCTCCGGCGCGTCTTTGAGCAGGAAGCCGTCGTAGCCCTGCTCCTTTAATGTCTCATAACATAAGTTTTTCATTCCTGATCCTCCTTTTTATAATGTCACGCCCTGTTTAAAGATCGCCATGTCGTGAAAGCCCTTTTCCTCCGCCTTCACTCTGCGCCCGGACGCCACCTCCAGCACATAGTCGAAAAGCTGCTGTCCCATCTCCTCAAGCCCGGTGTCCTCCACCATCACGCCGCAGTTGAAGTCGATCCAGTTGTTCTTCTTCGCGGCCAGACTGTTGTTGGTGGAGATCTTTACCGTGGGCACCGGCGACGCGAAGGGCGTGCCGCGGCCCGTGGTAAACAGCACGATGTGCGCCCCGCTGGCCGCCAGCGCCGTGGAGGCCACCAGGTCGTTGCCCGGCGCGCTCAAGAGATTGAGGCCCTTTTCGCTCACGCACTCCCCGTATTTCAGCACCCCGCGCACCGGCGCGCTGCCGGATTTCTGCGTGCAGCCCAGGGATTTGTCCTCCAGGGTGGTAATGCCGCCCTTTTTGTTCCCCGGGGACGGGTTCTCGTAGATGGTCTGATTGTGGGATGTGAAATAATTTTTAAAATCGTTGATGAGCGCCACCGTCTTCTCAAACAGCTCCTCCGTCTCGCAGCGGTTCATCAGCAGGGTCTCCGCGCCGAACATCTCCGGCACCTCCGTGAGGATGGTGGTGCCGCCCTTGGAGATGAGGATGTCGGAGAAGCGCCCCACCGCCGGGTTCGCGGTAATGCCGGAAAGCCCGTCGGAGCCGCCGCACTTCATGCCCACGATCAGCTCTTTCGCGGAGATGGGCTCCCTTTGGAAGCTCCCCACATAGTCCGCCAGCTCCCCGATGATCTTCAGAGCCTCCTCGATCTCGTCCTCGCACTCCTGGGCCACCAGGAACCGCACGCGCTTTTCATCGTATGCGCCGATAAAGTTCTTCAGCTCGCCGATGTTGCTGTTCTCACAGCCGAGGCCCAAAACCAGCACGCCGCCCGCGTTGGGATGGTTCACAAGATCCGCCAGGATCCGCCTGGTGTTGTCCTGGTCGTCCCCCATCTGGGAGCAGCCGTAGGGGTGCGTGAAGGCCACGATCTCCTCCACCGTGCCGCCCACAAATTTCTGTGCCCTCTTTTCCACGGCCTGCGCCACATTGTTCACGCAGCCCACCGTGGGGATGATCCAGATCTCGTTGCGCACGCCCACCTTGCCGTCCGGCCTGCGGTAGCCCTGGAAGAAGGCCTCCGGCGTGCTCTCTATGGACGCGCCCTGTCTGTTGTACGTGTACGTGAGCAGATCGCCCAGGCCCGTCTTCACATTGTGCACGTGCACCCAGCCGCCTTTGGCGATGTCTTCCTTCGCCACCCCGATGGAGCAGCCGTACTTGATCACGCTCTCCCCCGCTCGGATATTGGTCAGGGCGAACTTGTGCCCCTGCGGTATATCTTCGCAAAGAGTAACATTGCAGCCGTCCACTTCCACCGTTTTTCCTTTTTCAAGCGGTTTCAGGGCGACTGCCACCATGTCGTTCGGATGAATTTTTAAAAACTCTTTCATGATCCTCTTCCCCCAAAATATGTAACATACGAACAAAGAATCGCGCTTGCGGGATGCCGCGGCATCGTCTGATCCGGCGCAGTGCGATTATAAATAAAAGATAGCGCACTTTCAGGATTTTGTCAATAAAATCCGTTGTGCGCTATCTGGTTTTATACATATTTCACATAGGAAAAACGGAGCGTTCCGTCACTGCGGCAGCATTTTGCATATACCCGCTATTTTGCGTCCGCCAGCAGGATGTTGCGGATCTTGCGGGTCAGGGGGATGGTGCCGGAGTCCTTCTTCTGCTGCATGATGAGCAGGGTCATGCGCTCCTTCGGGAAATTGGCAAAGTAGCAGCCGAGCCACCCGTCCCAGCCGTACTCGCCCGCCCGGGCGAGGCTTGCCGCCATCTCGGGGCGGCGCATGATGCGGAGCAGATGGGAGTAGGTAAAGCCCTCCAGGCCCACCCAGCGGCGCATCTCCTCCTGCTGATGCGCGGTCAGCTTCCCAGAGGTAAAGAACCGCACCGTGTGCGGCGACAGGATCTGCGTCCCGTCAAAACTCCCCTCCTGCAG
The DNA here is from genome assembly GCA_947630735.1 of uncultured Marvinbryantia sp. Taxonomy (GTDB): domain Bacteria; phylum Bacillota; class Clostridia; order Lachnospirales; family Lachnospiraceae; genus Marvinbryantia. The sequence continues at coordinate 16,368 of CANRIR010000020.1, read as the reverse complement.
CAGCATCTGCGCGAAGCGGGCGTAATCGTCTATCGTGGACACAAGGCCCGCGCCGCCCGCCTCGTAGGCCGGAGGCTTCTCCATATCGTTGGACACCACCAGGTTGTCCCCCGTGTACAGAACCATTTTGCCGCCCTCCACGGACTCGTAACTCTTCGCCAGGCGCTCCCGCTTTTCCGCGGGCACCCAGAAATCCGTGTCCCGCATGCCCAGGGGCTCAAACAGGTTGATCTTCAGAAATTCCCCGAACCGCACCCCGGATATCCGCTCGATCAGGGCCCCCAGCACGTCCGCCGACAGGCCGTACTGCCAGGAGGAATCCGGCTCGAACGCCAGCGGGAGCCGGCCCAGACGGTTGACAAACTCCACGGTGGAGAGCGCCTCCTTCGTGTGGAGCTTCTGCACCGCCTCCTCTATGAGCCCGGACACCGCGCGGCCGGAGATGGTCCGGTCGTCGCCGTAGGTAAGGCCCGACGTCATGTTCAATAAATGCAGGGCCGTCATCGGGACTGTGCACGGCAGCACCATCCCGTCCCTCTCCACGGTCTGCTGCGCAAACCCGGGCAGATAGTCCGCAATGGGCTGGCCCAGATCCAGCTGCCCGCGCTCCAGCAAGAGCATGGCCGCGGCCGCCGTCACGGGCTTGGTCATGGAATACAGCCGGAATATGGTGTCCCTGCGGATGGGCACCTGCCCCTCGCGGTCGGCATAGCCCTGCTCGTCGTACAAAAGCTCCTCGCCGTCCTGCATGATCAGCAGGTTCGCGCCCGCCGTTGTGCCGTCCGCAATAGCGTCCGCCACCGCCTCGCGGATGCGGTGCTTCGCAAGATCTCTCATAATATAACCTTCTTTCCGCCGATCTCGGCGTACACTGCCACGGAGGACAGGTTCTGCACGCGGGTCCCGTCCATGGAAAATACCAGGCTCCTCGCCGCGTTCATATAATTCACGTAATCCATATTGGTAACATACCACACGTCGTCGTGGCCGTGCACCTTGTCCAGAAACGCCTCCATGGCGTCCCAGGTGTTCTCCCGGTCAAACTCAAAACTGTGCCCCCACACATAAAACAGGGCGAGGCAGCGGTAGGGCGGCTGGTTGAGAAACTGGTCCGCCAGAGGGCCGAAAGCGCCGTTGTGATGGCAGCTGGGCGTCCAGCGCAGGAAATCCTCCGGCACGCGGAAACCCCCGGTGGAATTTACCGTCCTGCAGTACGCAAAGCCCAGCGTCCGCAGGGTGTCTGCCACCCGGTCGTCATATTCGCCGTAAGCGTAGGAGCACCCGCGGACAATGCGCCCCGTGCAGGCCTCCAGCGCGCGGCGGTCCTGTTCGAACTCCCACACCAGCTTTTCCGCCGGAAGATGCGTGGGAAACTCGTGGTACACGCCGTGGCACGCAACCTCGTGCCCCTCGTACAGCCCGGGGACCTCCGCCTTCGTCACAAACCCGTCCGTATCCAGCGTGCCGGAGTTGAGATGAAACGTGGCCTTCACGCCGTACTTGTTGAACAGCGCCACAAGACGACGGTCAAAAATCTGACCGTCGTCGTAGCTGAATGTCAGCGCTTTCTTTCGAAAGCCGGGGTAGAGCAGGCAAAAGCGCGCGCCCTCAGGCTTTGCCTCAAACACAGGTGCCTCCGTCCCGTATGCCCCGTCTACTGTCTTTTTATAAAGCATAGTCTACCTCCACCGGATCCTTTCCGGTCAGCTGGCGGCTCTTTTCGTCCGGCTGGCTGCAGCCCACATAGAACGTGAACTTCGACCCGTCCACCCTGCGGCGGCCTTCCTGGTCCACCACCGTGAACGCCTGCGCCCGCACGGGCACCGTCACCGTCTTCTTCTCCCCCGCCTTCACATGGACGCGCCGGAACGCGCACAGGGAGGGATGTTTCGCCGCATAGGCGGAATCCGCGCACTGCACGTACACCTGGACCACATCGTCCGTGTCCGCCGCGCCGGTGTTCTCCACCACAGCTTCTATCAAAAGTCCTTCGTCCGAGCCGTTCAAAAGCGCCGCTTCCGTTACCTGCACATTCCCGTAGGTAAGCCCGAAGCCGAAGGGGTACTGAGCCTTGTGTTCCATATAGCGGTAGGTCCTGCCCTGCATGGAGTAGTCCTCAAAATCCGGCAGCTCCTCCAGGCTCTCGTAGAAGGTTACCGGCAGCTTCCCGGAGGGGGAAACCTCGCCGAAAAGCACCTCCGCCGCGGCCTCGCCGCCCCGGCTCCCCGGGTACCACATCTGCAGGATGGCCGAAAAATGCTCGTTCGCAAAGCTCATGTCGATGTCGCTTCCCGTCATCATTAGGAGGATGACCGGCTTGCCCGTCTCCGCCACCGCCTGCATGAGATCCCTCTGCACCTGCGGGAGCTGAAGGTCCGTCTTATCGCCGGACGCGTAGCTGTTTCCGGTGTCGCCCTCCTCGCCCTCCAGGGTCTCGTCCAGGCCCAGGCAGAGGATGACCACGTCGCTGTTGTCCGCCACGATCTTCGCCTCCGCCAGGCGGTCGCCCGCAAACGCGATGGATTCCGTGCGGTCGCGGAACAGCTCGCAGCCGATGGAAGTGAGCACGCGCACATCGTCCCCCAGATAGTCCTCCAGGCCCTCCTGGATGGTCACATAGCGGGACGCGGAACCGTGGTAGTTGCCGATGAGCGCCGCGCGGCTGTCCGCGTTGGGCCCGATGATGCCCACGGTCTTCACGGCCTCCTTCTTCAAAGGCAGGATGCCGTCATTCTTCAAGAGCACAAAGCTCTCGAGGGCCGCCCGTTTGGAGAGGTCCAGATGCTCTTTGGTCTCCACCTTGGTAAAGGGGATGACGTCGTATTCGCTGCCGTCAAACAGCCCCAGCAGGAAGCGCGTGGTAAACAGGCGCACCGCCGATCTCGTGATGGTCTCCTCGCTCACCAGCCCGCTCTCACAGGCGTTCAGAATATGTAAATACGTATTGCCGCAGTTCAGATCGCAGCCGTTGTTGATGGCCAGGGCCGCCGACTCCTTCGCCGAGGACGTTACCATGTGGTGCTCGTGGAAGTCGCGGATGGCCCAGCAGTCGGAAACAAAATGCCCCTCGAAGCCCCATTCATCGCGCAGGATCTTCTGAAGGGACGGGCTGCCGCAGCAGGGCTCGCCGTTGGTGCGGTTGTACGCCCCCATGACGGCCTCCACGCCCGCCTCCTGCACCAGCTCCTGAAAAGCGGACAGATAGGTCTCGTGCAGGTCTTTGGGGTTCACTTTGGCGTCAAACTCGTGGCGCAGGCCCTCCGGCCCCGAGTGCACCGCAAAGTGCTTGGCGCAGGCCGCGGCTTTCATGGTCTCGCCGTCCCCCTGCAGCCCTTTCACAAACGCCACGCCCATGCGGCCGGTCAGATACGGATCCTCGCCGTAGGTCTCGTGGCCGCGCCCCCAGCGGGGATCGCGGAAAATATTCACGTTGGGCGACCAGAAGGTCAGCCCCTTATAAATGTCGCGGTCTTCCTTTTTGGAATACGCGTTGTATTTGGCGCGCCCCTCGGTGGCGATCACATCAGCAATCTCGCCGATCAGTCCGTCGTCGAAGGTAGCGCCCAGGCCGATGGCCTGCGGAAACACCGTGGCCTGGCCGGATCGCGCCACGCCGTGAAGCGCCTCATTCCACCAGTTGTAGGCCGGGATGCCCAGTCTCTTGATGGCGGGCGCGTCGTACCGCAGCTGGCTGGCTTTCTCCTCCAGGGTCATCTGCGACACAAGCGCCTCCGCTTTTTTCCTCGCCTCTTCTCTGTTCATATTTTATACCATGCCCTTTCTTATCAATGAAAGATTTTGCAATCTCATTCTCCACGTCAGTCTTTTGGCACTATCTCATCCTTTTACCGCGCCGGTTGTCAGGCCTTCTACGATCTGGTTGCTGAACAGGCAGTACACCACGATGGTGGGCGCGATGGCGATGATGATGGCAGCGAACATCTGCACATAGTTGGTTGCGTAGGGACCCACAAAGTAGGTCAGGGTAACCGGCAGGGTTTTCCGCGCCGGATCGGAGATAAACACCATGGCCAGAAGCAGCTCGTTCCAGTTGTTGATGAAGGTCATCAAGCCGGACACGAAGAAGCCCGTGCGGCACAGGGGAAGCGCGATGCGGAAGAAACAGCCGTAGATGCCGCATCCGTCGATGGCCGCAGACTCAAACAGCTCGCCGGGCATGGATTTGAAAAAGCCCGTCAGCAGGAAGATGGTCATGGGCAGCGAGAACGTGATGTACGGCAGCATCAGGCCGAACCTGGAATTGGTCAGCCCCAGGTGCGCGAACCGCACAAACAGCGGGATCAGGATGCAGTGCACCGGAACCATCATGCCGATCATGAAGAATGTGGCTATGGCCCCGGAGAGTTTCCAGCGCATACGCGCGATGGCGAACGCCGCCATGGATCCGAAGATCAGGCTGAAGATCAGGGTAACCGTACACACCAGCACGGAGTTCAGAAGGGCGATGCCCAGCTTACCCAGCGTCCAGGCCTCCTGGTAGTTGATCCAGTGGATCGTGGTGGGAAGCCCGAAGGGAGCCGACATGACCTCTTTGTTTTCCTTCACGGACACCATGAGCATCCAGAACAGCGGGGCCAGGTAGACCACTGCCAGCAGCACCAGCAGCACGTAAATTACGATCATAACCGGACTGAGCGGTTTTCTTGTCTTATTCATCTGATTTTTCTTCATATTCCGCCCTCCTATCCCTCGTAAGTTTCCACTTTGATTACTTTTTTCACAAGCAGCGTCACAACCAGGCACAGAACCAGGAGCACCACCGAGATGGCGCTGGCGTAGCCGTACTTAAAGTAGTTGAAGCCCTCCGCATACAGCTCGGTGGCGAGCACCTCGGTGCGGTGGTTCGGCCCGCCCTGGGTCATGTTGTACACCAGGTCGAAAAACTTCAGGGAGCCGATGCAGTTCAAAGAGATGGACGTGATCATCATCGGCTTGATGAGCGGCAGGGTAATGTAGCGGAACGCCTTGGGCTTGGAAGCCCCGTCTATGTACGCCGCCTCGTAGACGTCCCGGGAGATGCCGGTGATCTGCGCCATGTAGAGCATCATGTTCTGGCCCACATACTGCCACAGGGCCACGAACGCGATCACCCACATGGGAAGCACGATAAAGCCCTTGGAATCCATCAGCCACAGGGGGCCCTCAATGCCGATCTTCGCCAGAAGCTGGTTGATGCCGATTTTGGGGTTGAACAGGAACGCCCACAAAAGGCCCAGAGCCGCGGACGAAAGCACGCAGGGCAGATAGTAGATGTTTTTAAACACGTTGCGGCCCTTCGGGATGTTGGTCAGGAAGACCGCCAGCAGCACGCCGATGATCTGCTGGGTCACAGCCGAAAAGATCATGAAGAAGATGGAGTTCTTCAGGGCGATCTTGAAGGTGGAATCCTTGAAGAACAGCTTTTTATAATTTGCCAGCCCCACAAACTTGGGCGGCGTCAGAGCCGCGTAATCGCACAGGGAATAATAGAGCATCTGGATCATGGGAATGATCAGGATGACCACGAACATGATCAGGGCCGGCGCGATGAACACACAGATGGCTTTTTTGTCCCGTAAAATCTTATCCATAAAAAATCTCCTTTGCCGTATTGGAAAAGCCGCTGCAAGAACCAGTCTCACACTTGTTCCGCAGCGGCTCTGCCACTAATCCATTATGGGTCTGTTTTCGTCATCTGACTTATTCCCAAACATTGTCCTCGTAGTAGGTCTGAATGGTCTGGCAAGCCTCTTCCGGAGTCTGGTTGCCAAGGAACACATCTACCATCGCGTTGTCGAAGCAGTCGCCCGCTTCCACGGAATCCAGGGACTCATTGTAGAAACCAAGAGTACCAGTTGCGTTCGCCATAATATCCTGCACGTATTTCAGCTGAGCCGGAGCAACATCGTAGTCGATCTCCACGTTCTTGTTGATCGGGAACTTGCCGGCAACTTCTGCCATGTACTTCTGAGCCGTCTCATCCGTGAACATCTTCATCAGAGCGATAACCGCATCCTGATGCTCAGTCGTGGAGCTCATCAGCAGGTTGTCTGTCTTCACGATGGTGCGGTTCGGATCCGCGCCGCCCTCGATAGCCGGGAACTGGAACACGCCGCATTTGTCTTCGATGGTGTCGCTGGCGCCGTTCATCTGGCCGATTACCCAGGAACCCTGAACCAGCATAGCCGCTTCTTCGTTGTAGAATGCCGCCGTAGCCTGGTCGTTGGAGTCGCCTGCCGCTGTGGGCTGGAAGTACTGGGAAAGGGTCTGGAGCTTCGTAGCTGCCTGTACGAACACATCGTCCGTCCAGTTTGCCTCGTGAGCCGCGATTGCGTTCAGGTCAGCGCCCTGGCGGTCGCACAGATAACCTGCGATCATGGACAGGCACCATGCGGTACCGGCGGAGCAGGAGATCGGCGTGTAGCCCGCATCCTGCAGGGTCTGGCAGACAGTGAGCAGCTCGTCAAATGTGGTGGGAACATCCACGCCCGCGTTTGCGAACATCTCGGTGTTGTAGTATACGCAAGCCGCCTGGAAGCAGGTGGGGATACCCATGATCTTTCCGTCGTAGGTCATTCTGTCAAAAATACCGTCTGTGAAGGTTGCGTACCAGTCCGCTTCCTGGTTTGTCAGGATGTCGGTAAGGTCTGCGGCAGCGCCCGCCTCCACATACACGTCCATGTTCGGGCCCGGGTTGCAGATGTAAACATCCGGTGTCTGGCCCGCCGCGATCAGGGCGTTCAGTTTGCCGTCGTACTCTTCCAGGTTGGTGGTGATCGCCGTCACGTGATACTGGCCCTCGTACTCCGCGTTGAATCTCTCAAGCACCTGCGCGTAGCCCAGAGACGTGGTGTCCGTTGTCGCCTGCAGATCATCCCAGAACATCCAGGTGATCTCTTCCGGACCCTCAGCCTGAACCGGAACCGCTGCGAACAGTGCGCTTGCCGCCATCGCTGTGGAAAGTACGGCTGCCATTAATCTTCTCTTTGTCATTGCATCTTCCTCCTTTTGAAAAATGGTTTACGAATTACTGTACCTCCACTATAGCAGGATTGCCTGTATTTTTCTTTGTAATTCTTGCCATCTGACTATTAATTATTGCTCTCGTTGAAACAGCCCGCTTCGTCATTTGGCACAATTTTATAATTTTGTGTTGTCATTTTTGTGCATATCCAACAGGACTCGGCGAAATATTTTCGAAAATTGGGGTTTGTATTGCCTTTTTTTCAGGATTCTGCTATAGTATAGGAAACTGTGATCCCGCAATTTCTCATACAAAATTTGGATGCATGATTTTTCCAGTTTTGCGCTCATACCACGGAAAGGAGACGCCATGATCGAACATCTCGCAGGGCTGCACGAAACGGTAACCTATCAGAAGAACCTTCAGGTAATGCTGTACGACAACGACAAGGTGGAGGACTATCCCCCGCACTGGCACGCGCCCTTCGAGCTGATCATGCCCACCCTGAACGGCTACCGCGCGATCTGCAACGGAAAGGAATATCTGATGAAGGAGGGGGACATCCTCATCATCTGCCCGGGCGTCATCCACGAGCTGTTCGCGCCGCCGAAGGGCGTGCGCATCATCTTCCAGCCGAGCCAGTCCCAGATCGCGTTAAAAGAGATGGATCTGATCATCTCCATGTTAAGCCCGGCCGCCTTCATCACGCCGGAGAACGCGCCGGAGATCCACCCCACGGTCCACCGGCTGATGCTGGAGATCAAAGAAGAATTTTATGAGGCACCCCTGTACGCGGCGTCCATCATCTACGCCAAATTTCTGGAGATCCTGGTGCTCGCGGGCCGCCACCACGCGCGGCGCGCCCAGCAGAATTTTGAGGTGCAGAACAACAACAAGCAGAAAGAGTATATGGAAAAGTTCCTGTACATCTGCGACTACATCAACGAGCACTACGCCGACCCCCTCACGCTGGAGGAGGTGGCCTCCATGGCGGGCTTCAGCAAATACCACTTCACGCGGCTGTTCAAGCAGTACGCGGACACCACCTTCTATAAATATCTGAACCAGAAGCGCATCGCCCACGCCAAGAGCCTGCTGGTAAACAAAGAGCTCTCCGTGCTGGAGGTGGCCCTGCAGTGCGGGTTTTCCAACCTGTCGTCGTTTCTGCGCATGTTCAAGATCGTCACCGGCTGGACCCCCACGGAGCTGCGCCGGATCTACGAGGGCGACGGCGACTACACAGACTGACCCGGCCGTTTCGCCGGCGCAAAGGAGGGATGCGTTTTGAAGCAGCGGACCTATATCGCCATCGACCTGAAAAGTTTCTACGCGAGCGTGGAGTGCCGCGAGCGGAACCTCGACCCTCTGGACACCAACCTGGTCGTCGCGGACGAGAGCCGGACGGACAAGACTATCTGCCTCGCGGTCACGCCGTCGCTCAAAAGCCACGGCATCCCCGGGCGGGCGCGGCTGTTTGAGGTAAAACAGAAAGTCCGGGAGGCGAACGCAAAGCGCAGGGGCCGCGCGCCGGGGCGGAGGCTGGAGGGCTCGTCACACTTTGCCTCCGAGCTTTCATCCGACCCGAAGCTCGCCATCGACTTTCTGATCGCGCCGCCGCGCATGGCCTACTACATGGAGTACAGCACGCGGATCTACCGCGTCTATATGAAATATGTAGCGCCGGAGGACATCATCGTCTACTCCATCGACGAGGTTTTCATGGATGTGACCGACTATCTGGACACCTACCGGCTCTCCCCGCAGGACCTCGCCAGGAAGATGATCCTCGACGTGCTGGACACCACGGGCATCACGGCGACGGCGGGGATCGGCACAAACCTCTACCTCGCGAAGGTTGCCATGGACATTGTGGCCAAGCACATCCCCGCCGACCAGAACGGCGTGCGGATCGCCAGCCTCGACGAGATGAGCTACCGCCGGATCCTCTGGACGCACAAACCCCTGACGGATTTCTGGAGGATCGGCAGAGGCTACGCCAGAAAGCTGGAGGAATACGGCATGTTCACGATGGGCGACGTCGCCCGGTGCTCCCTCATAAACGAGGATCTGCTCTACCGGCTGTTCGGGAAAAACGCGGAGCTTCTGATCGACCACGCCTGGGGATGGGAGCCCTGCACGGTGGAGGCCGTCAAGGCGTACCGCCCCGCCGAGAACAGCCTGGGATCGGGCCAGGTGCTCCACATGCCCTATGAGGCGGAGAAGGCAAAGCTCGTCCTCTGCGAGATGGCCGACAGCCTCGCGCTCGACCTGGTGGACAAGGGGCTTGTCTCCGACCAGATCGTCGTCACGGTGGGGTACGACGTGGAAAACCTCACGGACCCGAAGCGGCGCAAAGCCTACCGCGGCGAGACCGTCACGGACCATTACGGGCGGCAGATCCCCAAACACGCCCACGGCACCGCGAACCTGGGCATGCACACGTCGTCCGCAAAGCGGATCACCGGGGCGGCGTCGGAACTGTTTGACCGCATCATCGACCAAAGCCTCCTGATCCGCAGGCTGAATATCACCGCGACCCACGTGATCGACAGCGCGTCCGCAAACCCCCAAAGCCCCTACGAACAGCTGGACCTTTTCACGGACTACGCCGCGCGCCAGGCCGCCCGGGAGCAGGAGCAGGCCGAGCTGGACCGCGAGAAAAAGATGCAGCAGGCCATGCTGGACATCCGAAAAAAATACGGAAACAACGCGATCCTCAAGGGGAGGAATCTGCGGGAGGGTGCCACGGGGCGCGACCGCAATGCGCAGATCGGAGGGCACAAGGCATGAAAAACCCTTATGAAGACATCATCAATCTTCCGCACCACGTCTCCGCCAAGCGTCCGCAGATGCCCATGGAGGACCGCGCGGCGCAGTTCTCGCCCTTCGCCGCACTGACCGGCTACGACTCCGCCATCCGCGAGACGGCCCGCCTGACGGACGCAAGGCCGGAGCTGAGCGAGGAGGCCAGGTCCGCCCTGGACCGGAAGCTGCAGGCGGCCGCAAAAGCCATCCCGGCGCAGCCTGCGCTCTTGTTTACCTACTTCCGCCCGGACGCGAAAAAAACCGGCGGCGCGTGCGTCACGGTCTCCGGCTCCCTAAAAAAAATAGACCGCGGCAAGCGGCTTCTCGTCCTGCAAAGCGGGGAGAAAATCCCCCTGGACGATATTCTGGACATCGACGGGGAATTATTCTCGGCGATGCCCTAAAATTTTCGGCGCTGCCTTAAGAAGCAGCGCCGGTCTGTTTTAGTGCGGTTCGCTTTAGTACGATCCGTTTTGGTGCAGTCCGTTTTAGTGCGGTCTGCCACGGTGCTTTGTCCGCTTTTATATGCGGCTCACGCTCTTCGCCTCGTCGTAGGTGTGCGGCTCCTTTGTGACCGCCTTTTTGCCGACCGCAATGGCGATCTCAAACTCATAGCCCTCCGGGAACTTCAGCGCCTTCGCGAAGTAGTCCTTCTTCGGGCCGGACATGGCGTCCTTGATGCAGCCGATGATCAGATTGCCAAGGCCAAGCCCCTCGGCCGCCAGCGCAATATTTTCCGCCGCGATCCCCGCGTCCAGGGAGTGCCACTTGAAGGCGGCGTCGGCGCTCAGGATCAGCACCAGCGGCGCTTCGTAGTAGAAATTGTGGGGCATCTCTTTCCCGCCGGTCATCTCCGCCTGGATCTCCGCCAGGATGGGAGCGGATCCCTTTGCCACCGTGATGTGCACTTCCTGCCGGTTGGCCGCCGTGGGTGCCTGCAGTCCGGCGCGGATCAGGCTCTCCAGCTCCTCCGGCGCAATGTCCTGCGGCTCATAGCCCCGCGTGGAGCTTCTCTTTGCGATCGCTTCCAATACGTTGTTCATGATGGTTCCTCCTTTTCTATCCTGCATGCGCGGATCTTTTTCGTCCCGCGCGAACCAGCCCTTATGGGCCGTCTATGAGTTTCCCTAATTTTTCAGCCGGTTGTGTTTTGTCGTCCGCAACGATTTTCCAGCCGGTTGTATCTTTCGTCCGCAGCGATTTCCAAGCCAGTTATGTTTTTTCTGCAATAATTCTTCAGTCCGTAATAATAGACACCAAGTAAAACGGCTTTGCGTCCGCGAGCTCCGTCCCCTGGATGGTAATGGTCAGGGTGTGCGCCGCGAGCTCCCCGCTCTCAAACACGGGCTGCAGGGCCAGGCAGTCGCCCCAGTCCTCGTCGAAGTTGCCGTCCAGGAACACGGCGTGCTCCTCGTCGCCGTCCACCACTGCCAGGGCGGTCAGGCGATCCCGCTTTACCGCCCGCAGGAACTGGACGGAAATGTGGGAGCACTTGAGGGAGAAGGTGATCTGGTCCCCCGGGTTGCAGCCCATCCAGCCGTTCTTGTACAGATCCAAAAGCTCCGTCTTGGGCCTTGTGTCCCTCACAAAGCCGTCCAGCTCGGGCCCGCAGTTGTCCGTCTGGTAGCGCTTCGCGTTCTCAAAGCGGTTCTTCGTGACAGGCGGCGGGCACGCGGGCTCCTTCTGCCCCATTTCCCGGCCTTCCGGCTGCGCCGCGTGGTCATCCGGCTGCACCGCCTGGTCATTTATCTGTGCCGCGTGGCCGTCCAGCTGCGCCGCCTGGTCATCCAACTGTGCCGCGCGGACATCCGGTTCCGCCCCAAAGCCCTCCTGCCGCAGTTCCCGAAGATCCTTCTCCAGCTGGGCGATCAGCATATCCGCCAAAAGCCTGTGCCCCAGATCGTTGGGGTGCAGGCCGTCCGGCGACACCTGTGCGGTGGTCAGCACACCCTCGCGGATGAGCCTGGAGACGCTCTCCCGCACGCTCACGCTCGGAATCTGATAGTGTTCCGTGACGACGGCATGCTTCTCCTGCGCGTTCCTGCCGTCCTCGTAGAAGGCGTTGTGCAGCACCATCACCGCGGGGGCGTTCGCGGCCAGCAGAAGCTGCCTCAGCACGCCCTCGAAGGTCTCCTGGAAAAACGCCGTATTCTCGTCGTTTACCGTGAAATCCACCGCCACAAAATCCGGCTTGTACTGCAGGATGTCCGTCTTTGCGCGCGCGGCCCCGAACAGGGACGTGGTCCCGCCGATGCCCGCGTTCACAAACGTAAACGTGCTTTGCGGAAACGTCTCCACCCACCAGCGGTAAACCAGCGCCGCATAGCAGTTCTCCGGCACGGACGCCAGGCTGCCCTGGGTAATGGAGCCGCCCAGAAAGCCGATGCACAGTTTCTCTCCCTTGTCTGCCCGGCACAGCAGTTTCCTGATCCGGGTGTGATCCCCCGACACCACCAGCGCCATCTTTGGCACGTTTGCCAGTTGTTCCTTTACTGCCTGATCTCCCATGATATTCCCGCTCCTTTCAGGACTGCCAAATGTCCTCTCCGAATCCCTCTATAAACGACGCCAGCTCCTCCGCCATCTCTTCCGCCTCCGGGATGCGGATGTGTCCCGGTGTGCCGCAGCCGTTCCTGCGGTAAAGAAAATGCACGATCTTCGGGTCCTGCAGACCGGCGCACACCTCGCCGATGGCGTCGTCCCAGGCCGGATCGTGGTTCAGGATCGTGGTGGCGAGCACGATCAGCGCCCGGGAATATTTCTCCCGGATCTGCCCGATCCACTGCCGGTAGCGCTCCTTCCAGCGCGCCGCCTTCCCGCCGCCGCAATCTTCCTTCATATAATCCTCGGGGTGGCTGTCGTTCTGCCCGATGGCCACGACCACCACATGGGGCGTGTAGCGCCCGAAGTCCCACTCCGTCACCGGCCCGTAGTTGGGATTGTACTGCAGCTTATCCCACACGGATTCCATGCCGGCCAGCCACTTGTCATTTCCGAAATAGCCGGTCCCGTCCAGCAGGGCGATGCCGCCCTGGGCGGTGTCGTGCAGCTGCGCGCGCAGCTTCCGCGCCGTCGTCCAGGCGTAGGAATAGTACGCGTTGGAGTACTCCCCCTCGTGCTCCGGGTCCGGCTTGCCCGCGTAATCGACGGCCTCCGCCACCTCGCCTGCCGAGACGGAATCGCCGTACACTTCCATCCTCCGCGCGGGCCTCTGCGGCGGCTCCAGCACTTCCGAGCCCTCCGGGAGCTCAAACCCCAGGAACGTGATGCGGTTGCTGGAATCCTGCCTCTTAAAAAGCGTCAGCGTGTGCACGGCGTCCGGCAGATTTTCTGCCAGCACGTAGGACTTCTGCGTCTGCGCGATGTCCCTCTCGGTTCTTTCGTCCCCCGGCCGCCTGCCGTCCTCCTGCAGGTTGACCGTGTCCACCTTTACCTTACTCTGCTCCCCGTCCAGCAGCACGCCCGCAAAGCTGTCCCAGTACAGGCTCTCGCCGCGAAGGACGGCGCGCGCGCCCGTCCCGCGGAAGCGGAGGGTTACCATGCTGGCGGCGTACAGAAATCTGGGCGCTTTCGGATCCGAAAAATCGATCCGGCCCGTGTACTGCAGATTTTGATCATCCGGATATACAAACATCTGTCATTCTCCTTTTTTCCCCGGCTTCTTTTTCGCCGGTGCGGCTTTTCCGGTCTTCGCGCCCGCCGGTCCGTCCGGCGGCGACGCGCATATGTAGTCCTGCGTGCTCACCGGCATCTCCTGCTTCCGCAGGGAATACTCGGCCACGCGCTTTACGATATAGTACAGTGTGGCGAACAGCGGCACGCCCACGATCATGCCCAAAAATCCCAGCAGCTTGCCGAACAGCAGCATGGCCACCGTCACGTAGAGCGCGGAAAGCCCCGTGGAATTTCCCAGGATGCGGGGCCCTATGATGTTTCCGTCGATCTGCTGCAGGATGATGATGAAGATGAGGAACACCACGCACTTGCCCGGCGACACCAGCAGGATCAGAAAGGCGCTGGGCACCGCCCCGATGAAAGGCCCGAACATGGGGATGATGTTGGTCACGCCCACGATGACGCTGACCAGCAGCGCGTAGGGCATCCGAAGGATGGTAAGGCACACAAAGCAGATGACGCCCACGATCAGGGAGTCCACCAGCTTCCCGGAGATGAACCCGCTGAAGATGCGGTCCGCCTGGTGCACGCCGTCCAGGATGGCGTCGTTCCATTTTTTATTTTTGCTGACCGAAAAGAACAGCTTGCGGCACTGGGCGACATAGCGCTCCCGATCCAGCAGCAGATAGATCGCCACGACGATGGCAACCGTCAGATTGACCACGGCGGAACCGATGGAAAGCACGCTGCTGGAGATGTTGGACACGGTGGAGAACAGGTTGGTCTTGATCCAGTTGGACAGGAAATCCTCCACGGATCTGACCATCTTCATGAAATTCTCCACGGCCTCGCTGTCGGTTTCCAGATAGGCCCGCAGCCTCTCAAGCTGGGCGTCCACCATGCCCGGCAGCTTGGTGACCAGGTCGCTGACGCTGTGCACCAGTTCCGGCAGGGCCAGCACGCAGAAGATGCCCACGATCCCCGCCGCCGCCAGCATGGTCAGCAGCACCGACGTAAGCCGCGCGAACCGCCCGCACTTTGTCAGGTGCCGCTCAAAAAACGTCTGCACAGGGCACAGCACATAGGCCACCGCCATTCCGATCACAACCGGCTGCAGCGCCGACAAAATGACCGACAGGTACGACGTCAATTCTCCAATCCGAAAGAGCAGGAAATAAAAGGCGATGGCGGCCGCGAGGCTGCCGAAGATCGTAACCCCCAGTTTCCAGTAATCCGGATGTTTCTGTTCCATAACTTTTCCTCCCTTTTGCCGTCCCGGCTTCTGTTTGACATACGCGAAAGAACTCCTTATAATAAGCACAGAAGCCGAAAGGAGTGTCTGTCATGTCTGAAAATACCGTCCGCCGTTTTTTCTCCATGTTTATGGGAAATGTGATTATGGGCCTCGGCGTCGCCCTGTTTAAGCTGTCCCTCATGGGAAACGATCCCTGCAATGGCATGTACATGGCCATCGCCGACCGGATCGGCATTGCTTATTTTATTGTCTCCATCGCCGTCAGCAGCCTCTGCTTTGTGTTCGAAGCCCTGTTCGGCCGCAAATACATAGGCGCGGGCACGCTCGTCAACTGGTTCGGCGTGGGCTACATAGCCACCTTTTTCCACAACCTGCTCACAGAGCACTGCCCCGTCCCGCAGGATTTCCTTCCGCGCCTGGCGGTCATGGCCGTGGGGGTGCTGGTATTGAGCCTCTCCGTCTCTTTGTACCAGACGGCCGACATGGGCATCAGCCCCTACGACTCGCTCTCCCTCATCCTGGCGGACCGGCTGCCCATCCCCTATTTCTGGTGCCGCATCTTTACCGACTGCGTCTGCACCGCCGTGGCTTTCGCCTGCGGCGGTATCATCGGCCTCGGCACGCTCATCTGCGCGCTGGGCCTGGGCCCGTTTATCTCCTTCTTCAACCGGTATGTCTCTGAAAAGCTCTGCGGCGTGTCCGGCTCT
The DNA here is from genome assembly GCA_947630735.1 of uncultured Marvinbryantia sp. Classification (GTDB taxonomy): domain Bacteria; phylum Bacillota; class Clostridia; order Lachnospirales; family Lachnospiraceae; genus Marvinbryantia. The sequence continues at coordinate 1,022 of CANRIR010000020.1, read as the reverse complement.
ACTCCTCCGACACCGTGACGCGCTCGATGACCGGTTGGTCCTCCGCCTTTACGGTGCCGTTGTCGTCCTGCACCGGCGTGTCCTCGCAGATCTTATCCACAATCTCCATGCCGTCGGTCACATAGCCGAACCCGGCGTAGTTCCCGTCCAGAAACAGGCTGTCGGACTGCACGATGAAGAACTGGCTATCGGCGCTGTCCATGTCGTTGGAGCGCGCCATGGAGATGACGCCCCTGCGGTGGGAGATCGGATTGTCCACCCCGTTGCTGGAAAACTCGCCCTTGATGGTCTGGTCGGATCCGCCCATGCCGGTGCCCGTCGGATCCCCGCCCTGGATCATAAATCCATCTATGATGCGGTGGAACGTGAGCCCGTCATAAAACCCTTCTTTTGCCAGCTTCACAAAATTCTCCACCGTGATGGGCGCGGAGTCCGCGTCCAGCTTTAATTTGATGTCCCCGTAGTCCTTTACCGAGATGGTCACCTCCGGGCCGGACAGGCTCGCGAAGTCCACCTCCGTCTGTGTCTGCGTCTCCGCATCCTCCTCATCTGACGGCTGATTGAAGATCACAAACAGCAGGATGGCCATGCTGACGGCGATCGCGCCGATGGTCAGAAGGATCAGTCCCGTGTATGATTTTTTCTTTGCGCCTTTCTTTTTCTTTGCCACTTTATTGCTCATTGTGTTTCCCTTCTTGCTTTTCCGTTATTGAAAGATCAGCCGCTGTACCCGGCCGATGCCCAAGTTCTATTATAGCCTTGTCGGTAACATATTGCAACAGATTTCCAGATTTCAAAATCTTTGGTTTGCCTGTATTTTTGGTTGACATCCCTCCCTGTTTGTGATATAAATACTAAGTGGGCAACACAGGGGATTGGTCAAATGGTATGACAGAAGTCTCCAAAACTTTTAGCGGGAGTTCGATTCTCTCATCCCCTGCTTCGGAAGGGGCTGTTGCAAAATAGATGAGTAATTCATCTATGGAGCAATGGCTCCCTTTTTGTCCTTAAAAATGGAAAAC
>CANRIR010000019.1 GCA_947630735.1 uncultured Marvinbryantia sp. | reverse complement strand
TCCGGCCACGTCGGACAGATAGTTTAAAAGTTCCCGCGCGTGCGGGGTTGCGTTTGGATTTGCTGGAACCTGCATAAGTTTGTCCTCCTTTAAAAGTCTGATAGTGAGAAATTCTGGTAATGATTATAGCGCATTTTCACTGCGGTGTCCATCATTGTGTGCGTGAAGGAGCATAGATTGTATGATGTTAGCGGCACTCGATAACCAGTGGCTCCAACGCAAACACAGCGTTCTCGCGGATCCGCTGCGCCCCTGATTAACGATTGCTTCCGCTAACTCGCTTCGCTCAAACAGCGCTCCAGCAATCGTAGGTATGCTCGCGGATCACGCTTCGAACATGCTTATTGTTTGCTGTTTGGAGCCACCGGTTACGGGGTGCGTGCCTGCATCATACAATCATTACATTCTAATACGAATGAGCTGCCTGACGAGAATAAGCCGCTCCATAGAATGAAGCATGCGCAATCTTTATTTACGAAAAATAGCAAATGTGTTATACTGGCAAAAGAAATTCTGCAAAAGATATCCATTCTGTGGGTAAAGGATATATATGCGGCAAGGAGGGAAAAAAGAACATGTATGATCCAAAGTCGATGAAAGCGGATGTGTTTATCAGCCATGAGGAGATTTTGGAGACGATGGACTACGGCTGGCAGCACAGGCAGGACGCGCAGCTGATCCAGCAGATCATCGAGAAGGCAAAAGAGAGAAAGGGCCTGTCCCACCGGGAGGCCATGGTGCTTTTGGACTGCGAGCTGGAGGAGAAGAACCAGCAGATTTACGCCCTGGCAGAGCAGATCAAAAAAGATTTTTACGGCAACCGCATCGTCATGTTTGCGCCGCTGTATCTTTCCAATTACTGCATCAACGGCTGTGTGTACTGCCCGTATCATTTAAAAAACAAACATATAGCGAGAAAGAAGCTGACCCAGGACGAGATCCGGCGGGAGGTCATTGCCCTGCAGGATATGGGACACAAGCGTCTGGCCCTGGAGACCGGGGAAGATCCCGTGAACAATCCCATCGAGTACGTGCTGGAGAGCATCAAAACCATCTACGGCATCCGGCACAAAAACGGGGCCATCCGCCGCGTGAATGTCAATATTGCGGCGACCACTGTGGAGAATTACCGGAAACTGAAGGAGGCCGGCATCGGCACCTATATTCTGTTTCAGGAGACTTATCATAAGGAGAGCTACGAAAAGCTGCACCCCACGGGCCCGAAGCACGATTACGCCTATCACACGGAGGCCATGGACCGGGCCATGGAGGGCGGCATCGACGATGTCGGCATCGGCGTGCTGTTCGGGCTGGAGCTGTACCGCTATGAGTTCGCGGGACTTCTGATGCACGCGGAGCACCTGGAGGCCGTGCACGGTGTCGGGCCGCACACCATCAGCGTACCGCGCATCCGCCATGCGGACGACATCGACGCGGATTCGTTTGACAACGGCATCGACGACGACACCTTCGCGAAGCTGGTGGCCTGCATCCGCATTGCCGTCCCCTACACGGGCATGATCGTCTCCACGCGCGAGAGCCAGAAATGCCGCGAGCGCGTGCTGCGCCTGGGCATCTCGCAGATCAGCGGCGGTTCCCGCACCAGCGTGGGCGGCTACGTGGAGCCGGAACCAGAGGAGGAAAATTCCGCGCAGTTTGACGTGAGCGACACCCGCAGCCTGGACGAGGTGGTAAACTGGCTGATGCGGCTGGGCTACATCCCCAGCTTCTGCACCGCCTGCTACCGGGAGGGCAGGACGGGGGACCGCTTTATGAGTCTCTGCAAGAGCGGGCAGATACAGAACTGCTGCCATCCCAACGCGCTGATGACCCTGAAGGAGTACCTGATCGATTACGCGTCGGAGGACACCCGCAGGATCGGCGAAAGACTGATCCAGGAGGAGATTGAGAAAGTGCCGCGCGAGAAGATCCGTGAGATCGCGAAGCGCAACCTTCTGGAGATCGAGCAGGGAAAGCGGGATTTCCGTTTCTGAACCCTGCCGTGGAAAAAGATTGAGTTCCGTTAAAGGAGAAGAATAGGGAGGCGGCATTGGGCCAGAGGAGGAACCGCAGAAAAGAGGCGGCACCAAGCCAGAGGAGGAACCGCAGAAAAGAGGCGGTATCGGGCCAGAGGAGAGGCCGCAAAAAAGAGGCGGCATCGGGCCAGAGGAGAGGCCGTAAAAAAGAGGCGGCACCGGGTCAGAGAAAGAGCCGCAAAAAAGGAGGAAAAGAAAGTGCCGAATAAGAAAATTGAAGAATTTATAGACAGCCACAGAGAGGAGATGCTTGAGGACCTGAAAACGCTTGTGCGCATCCCGAGCATGCGGGGGGAGGCCCTTCCGGGGAAGCCGTTTGGGGAGGCTCCCGCCAGAGCGCTGGACGCGGCGCGCGGCCTGATGGAAAAATACGGCCTGCACACTACCGATTACGACCACTATGTGGTAACGGGAGATTTTAATGGGGAAGAAAAGCAGCTGGACATCCTGGCCCACATGGACGTGGTGCCGGTCACGCAGGACTGGACGGTCACGCAGCCCTTCGAGCCGAAGGTTGTGGGCGACAGGATATACGGCCGCGGCACGGCGGACGACAAGGGCCCGGCCATCGCGGCGCTCTATGCCCTGCGCGCCCTGAAGGAGTGCGGGCTGGAGCTTGAAAAAAATGTGCGCCTGATCCTGGGCTCGGACGAGGAGTGCGGATCGAGCGATCTGGTGCATTATTACGGGATCGAGCAGGAGGCTCCCATGAGCTTTACGCCGGACGCCGATTTCCCGGTCATCCATATTGAAAAGGGACGGTTGGAGAAGGCATTTACCGCCGCTTTCCAAGAGAAGGCTGACGGCGCTTCGGTGCTGGAATTTCACGGGGGAGACAAGGTAAACGTGGTTCCGGCAAATGCCTGGGCAAAAGTGCAGGGCCTGACGGCGGACGCCGTGCAGCAGGCTGTCCGGCAGGATGAAACCGGCGTGCAGTTTGCCGTGGAGGAGAAGGACGGCTGTGTGAAAATTTCCGCAAAGGGCCTGGCGGGCCACGCTTCCACGCCGGAGCTTGGGAAAAATGCGGTGTGCGCGCTTCTGGGGCTGCTCGCCCGTCTGCCGCTTGCGGATTCTCCCCGGACGGCGGTGTTCCAGGCTGCGGCAAAGCTGTTCCCCTTCGGGGACTATGCGGGAAGCGCCCTGGGCGTGGCGATGCAGGATGAGATCTCCGGCGCGCTCACGATGAATCTCGGCATCCTGGATTTTGACGGACAGACGTTTACCGGCCATTTTGACAGCCGCGTGCCCATCTGCGGCACGGATGAAACGGTGACGCAGACGATACGCAAGAAAATGGAGGCGGCCGGCCTTGCCATGGAAGAGGGCGCGATGTTGCCGCCCCATCATGTGCCGGCGGACAGCGACCTGGTGCGCACCCTGCTTTCCTGCTATGAGCTCTATGCGGGCGTCAAAGGCGAACCAAAAGCCATCGGCGGGGGCACCTATGTGCACGAGCTGAAGAGGGGCGTGGCGTTCGGCTGCATGAGCGACGACGTGGATAACCACATGCACGGCGACGACGAGTTTATGCTGATCGATGTGATGACGATGAGCGCGAAGATATTCGCGGAGGCGGTGTGCAGACTCTGCGGGGTCCGCAGCGAAAAGAGAGAAGAAGGAAAATAAAGACAGTCAGCATAATGAACAATTTCCTGTCATAATGACAACATAAAAGCGCATGGATCAGAAACTTGTAAACCATGCGCCTTTTGTGTTTAATTATGCTGTTTTATGAGCGACTCTTTAGAAACCGGCCTCTTTTAAGATGCTCTGTGCGCTGTCCGGATCGTCCGTCACGCAGAGCACCACGTAGTCGCCCGATGAGGCGATGAGCGCGTCGTCCAGCTTGGCGACCTCCGGCGCGTTGTAGTCCGCAAACAGGGCGGACTGGTTGTCCACGCGGGTGTGGAAGAGCTGTTCAGCTTCCTTCACGTAATCGCTGTCCTTGCATTTTACGATGGCCACTTCACAGGCGCTGGCGCCGGAATTGAGGGCGGCGACGCTGTCGTCGATCTTTTCCATGTCGAGGAAATAGGTGGACGCCAGGATGTCGGAAGATACCTCCGCCAGAGAACCGCTGGTGATCGTCCCCTGAAGATCCGCCGAGAGTTTTTTCATATCTATGTCGGCTCCGCCTTTGGATCCGCAGGCAGTCAGGACACACGCGATGGCTGCCGCGGCGGCAAAGCAGGTTGAGATGCGTTTTTTCATGATCGTACTCCTTTTCGTTAAGCTGCCTCCGGGATGTAGTGCTGTCTGGTGTAGTCGAGCCAATCCTGACAGTAGGGCTGTTCCAGGTGAACGCCGTCCGAGGATGCGCCCGAGACAAGCGAGTGGTAACCGTCGGAGAAAACTTCGTTTAGATTTATGTAATGGTAGCCTTCCTCCTGGCACATTTTCATGATCTCCAGGTTGACGGCGTCCACGTTGGCATTGTTGACATAGTAGCCGGTGGTGACCAGCGCTTCCTCTACATAGATCACGGAATAGACATAGACCGTTGGCTCTGCGGAGGAGGAGAGGGTTTTGATATCACTCAAAACCTTGCGGTACGACTCCCGCACGCTGTTCATATCGTATGCGCCCAGCTCATTGGTGCCGAGCATCATGTAGATCTTGGTATAGTTGATGTTTTTCAGGGCGTCCATCACGGGCACGATTCCCTGCGCTGTGGCGATCTGCGCCTCGGAATAGAAGTTTTCAAGCTCCATGCCCACGGCGGTCACAAAGCTGCCCTTTGTGATGCCGGAGAGGTTCCGGAATCCCTCCATGCGGGAGTCCCCGATGAAGACGGCGTCCTGGAAATAGGAATCATCCACGGAGGTTTCCTGAGGCTTTACGACACAGTCCAGATAGTCTTCGCTGCCCTCGGGAAGGCCGATCTCCCAGGATTCTGTCTGCGGTTCCGTCTCCGGAGGATCCGTCTCCGCCTCTGTGGGCGCGCTGAAAGTGGTGTCTCTTTCTGCGGTGGTCTCTGTTTCTCTGGACGGGATGTTTGCCTGCGCAAACACTTCCTCTTCCTCCATGCGGATGCGCTCGTGGATATTTTGGCGCGAAAATAAGCTAATCAGACTTTTTCCTTCAAATACAACAAGGACCAGAACGATTAGCGTTAAGGCATTTATAAGAAAGGCTCTACGACGCTCCTGGCGCGTGGGCCGTTTTTTCTTTTGTTCCATTTGTTCCCCTCATTAAAAAATTCCCCTTATATGTTTCCGCTCGATAAAAATGATTGTTTTTTATCATACTCTATTATATAATAAATGCGGTAATTGTAAATAGGTTTTGAGAAAAATTAATAATAATTAATATTTCCCGCAGATGAGAAAAAACGCAAGTCAGGAGAGTAGAAATGGTATTCAGCAGCCTCTTGTTCATGTTTCGTTTTTTACCGTTAGTTTTAATACTTTATTATGTGCTGCCGGCTAAATTCAGAAACATTATCTTGTTTTTGTTCAGCCTGTTTTTTTATGCGTGGGGGGAACCGGTCTATGTTTTTCTGATGCTCTGTTCCATCACGGTAGACTTTTTTGCAGGCAAAAATATTAACAGATTATTACAAAAGAATAAACGAAATATTGCAAAAAAAGTGCTGCTGCTTTCTGTCGTATATAATCTCGGCGTGCTGGGATTTTTTAAATATGCGGATTTTCTCATCGGCACGGTAAACGGGATCCTGGGAACATCCATCCCGCTCACCAACCTGCCGCTGCCCATCGGGATCTCCTTTTTCACGTTCCAGACCATGTCCTACACCATCGACGTGTACCGGCAGGCCACGCAGGCGCAGACGAGCTGGCTGAACTACGGCACGTATGTGTCCATGTTCCCGCAGCTCATCGCCGGGCCCATCGTGCAGTACAAGACCATCGCCGAGCAGCTGCGGGAGCGTAAGGAGAACACGGATGATTTTGTGAGCGGCATCAACCGCTTCCTCATCGGTCTGGGCAAAAAAGTGCTTCTGGCAAACAACATCGGCGTGCTCTGGGATTCGGTGTCCTCCATGCAGGCGGGGAGTATGCCGGCGGCCACGGCGTGGATCGGGGCGGCGGCCTACACGTTCCAGATCTATTTTGATTTCTCCGGCTATTCCGATATGGCCATCGGCCTGGGGCGGATGTTCGGCTTCCATTTTCTGGAGAACTTTAACTATCCGTACACGTCCAGGAGCATCACGGAGTTCTGGAGAAGGTGGCACATCTCTTTGAGCACCTGGTTCCGGGAATATGTGTACATACCCCTGGGAGGGAACCGCAAAGGAATGTGGAAACAGATCCGGAACCTCTGCGTGGTGTGGCTGCTCACGGGCATCTGGCACGGGGCAAGCTGGAATTTCGTGCTCTGGGGCGCGTACTACGGCGCTCTGCTGATCCTGGAGAAATTTGTGCTCGGGCGGCTGCTGGAAAAGCTGCCCGGATTTGTGCGCGCGCTGTACACCCTGTTTTTCGTGGCGCTCGGGTGGATCCTCTTTGCCTTTGACGATCTGGGATCCGGCCTTGGCTATCTGCTGGCCATGTTTGGGGCAGGGGGCGGTTTCGCGGACAACACGACGATCTATCTGCTCTACAATTACGCGGTTTTGCTTGTGATCCTTCTTCTCGGGTGCACCCGGCTGCCCAAAAAGCTGGCGCTTTGGTGCGGACAGAAGCTGGGAGAAGACTCCTGGCTCTTTCTGGTCCTGCGGCTGGTCTTCTACGCCGCCCTGTCCCTGCTCTGCGTGGCCTATCTGGTGGACGCCAGCTACAACCCGTTTTTGTATTTCCGCTTCTGAAACCGCAGAACTATGTACTGTCAGCCGCGGGGATGCACATTGCCAGCCGCAGAATCGCGTATGCTTAGCCGCAGAGCCGCGCACTGTCAGCCGCAGAGCCGCGCATTGTCAGCCGCTGGGCTGCGAACTGTTATTTAGAAAGAGGTTGCCATGAAGAAAATACAGAGTCACATCGTCATCAGTTTTTTCCTGCTGTTCATCTTTGGATTTGCCGGGGGCAGCCTGATCAAGCCGGACACCGACTTTTCCGAGAAGGAGAACAGGAAGCTGGCGCAAAAGCCGAAGTTCAGCCTGGACCGCCTTGTGAGCGGAGCGTTTTCTTCCGATTACGACGAATATCTGTCGGATCAGTTCATCCTGCGCGACCAGTGGATCAGCGTGAAGACCCTGGCGGAGCGCGCCGCGGGGAGACAGGACGTAAACGATATCTACTTCGCGAAGGACGGTTATCTGATCGAAAAGCACACCGGCACGTTTGAGAGCGCCCAGGCGCAGAACAATATTTCTCTGCTGGCGTCTTTTCTGGGAAAGCAGATCCGCGCGCTGGGATCGGCTCATGTGAAGGCGCTGATCGCGCCAAATTCCCTCGAGATCCTCTCGGAAAAGCTGCCGCCCTTTGCGGATGCAGCGTCGGAGGAAGCCTATGTGCAGAAGATCGCAGACACGCTTCCCGCGGGCAGTTTTGTGGATGTGCGCCCGGTGCTGGACGAGCACAGAGACGAATATATTTATTATCGGACGGATCACCACTGGACGACCCTGGGAGCCTGGTACGCGTATAAAACCTGGGCGGAGGAGATTGGGCTTTTGTACACGCCCGGGGAAGCCTACCGGCCAAGGACGCTGACCGATGAGTTCTACGGCACGGTGGAGGCCAAGGTAAACTGCGGGACGACGGCGGACGTCATCGACGCATGGCTGCCGTTTGTGAAGGTGCCCTACACGCTGACCTTCAACCACAATGCGGATAAGGTGCTGAGCAATCTCTATGTGCTGCCGTATCTTCGGGTGCGCGACAAGTACGGCGTATTCTTCGGCGGGAACCAGCCGCTCACGGAGATCGAGACGGAGGCCGGAAGCGGCAGGCGGCTCCTGGTCATCAAGGATTCCTACGCCAACTGCTTTGTGCCCTTTGCGGTGCAGGATTTCGACTGGATCTCCATGGTCGATATGCGCTATTTTAACGAGCGCCTGAGCGAGTACCTGGAACAACATGATTTTACAGATATTTTGTTTCTATATAACGCGTCCGGTTTCGCGGAGGATGTCTCCCTGGCGAAACTGGCACTGTAGGAGGATGGCATATGAGTTACGCGGACAAGATCTTTAAAGAAACCTGCCGGGATATTCTGGAAAACGGGACGGACACCAAAGGCGAGGCCGTGCGGCCGCGCTGGGAGGACACAGGCGAGTTTGCCTACACCATAAAAAAATTCGGGGTGGTCAACCGCTATGATCTGCGAAAAGAATTCCCGGCCATCACCCTGCGCAGGGTGGCCCTCAAAAAGGCCATGGACGAGATCCTCTGGATCTATCAGAAAAAGTCCAGCAATATTCATGACCTGAACAGCCATATCTGGGACCAGTGGGCGGACGAGAGCGGCAGCATCGGCACGTGCTACGGCGATGTGATCCGCAGAAAGTTCCTATATAAAGGGGAGGAGACGGACCAGATGGATTACGTCCTGCGCCAGCTGCGGGAAAACCCGTACAGCAGGCGCATCCTGACGAATATGTACCAGTTTGCCTACCTGCACTCCGGGCATCTGGATCCGTGCTGTTACAGCATGACCTACAATGTGACAAAATCGGAGGAGGGCCTGGTGCTGAACGCGGTGCTCAACCAGAGGAGCCAGGACATGCTGGCGGCCAACGGCTGGAACGTGTGCCAGTATGCCATTCTGCTGATGATGGTGGCCCAGGTAAACAACATGATCCCGGGCGAGCTGGTGCACGTCATCGCGGACGCCCACATCTACGACCGCCACGTGCCGCTCATCCGGCAGCTTCTCGGCCGGGAAGAGCACCCGGCGCCGAAGGTGTGGCTGAACCCCGAGGTAAAAGATTTTTATGAGTTTACGACGGACGACCTGCACGTGGAGGACTATGTGACGGGCGAGCAGATTCGGAACATTCCCATTGCGGTGTGAGCCGGGCGCATGGAAGGAGGAGACTTATGAACCTGATCGTGGCGGTGGACAAAAACTGGGCCATCGGATACCAAAACAAACTTCTGGTAAGCATTCCCGCGGATATGAAATTTTTCCGCAGCACGACCACCGGGAAGGTGGTGGTGATGGGGCGAAGGACGCTGGAGAGTTTTCCCAACGGACTTCCCCTAAAAAAAAGAACGAATATCGTGCTCACGGGAAACAAAAACTATCAGGTGCAGGACGCTGTCCTCGCGCACACGGTGGAGGAGCTTCTCGCAGAGCTGAAAAAATATCCGAGCGAGGATATTTATGTGATCGGCGGCGACAGTGTTTACCGTCAGCTTTTGCCTTACTGTGAGTTTGCGCATGTGACGAAGATCGATCACGCCTACCAGGCGGACACGTATTTTCCGAACCTGGACGCCCTGGACAACTGGAGCATCGAGGGCGACAGCGAGGAGCAGACCTATTTTGACCTGGAATACCGTTTTCTCCTGTATCGCAATAAAAAGCCGGAACCGATGTAAAAACATTTGCCAATTGGGCATATTTTTGTTATACTATGTCTTTGGAAAATAATTCAGACTGCGGTCCGCGCATCTGTTGTGCGGCGGTTCGCCGTTTTGGCATAGACGGAATGGTTATCGAGGAAGAATAAATGTGTGGAATTGCTGGATTTGTAGGAAAACAGGAGAATAAAGACGAGATACTGGGAAAGATGATGGATGTGATCAAGCACCGCGGCCCGGATTCGGAGGGAAAATACACCACGGAAGACGTGGCCTTCGGCTTCCGGCGCTTAAGCATCATCGATCTGGAGAGCGGCGCACAGCCCATGTTCAACGAGGACGGGCAGATCGCTCTCATCTTCAACGGAGAGATCTACAACAGCCCGGAGCTGCGGGAGCGCTTTAAGCAGAAAGGGCATGTTTTCGCGAACCGCTCCGACTCCGAGACACTGATCCACGGCTACGAGGAGTACGGGGAAAAGCTGGTGCACGAGTTGCGCGGCATGTTTGGCTTCGCCATCTGGGACAACCGCAAAAAGAGACTGTTCCTGGCCAGGGACTATTTCGGCATCAAGCCGGTGTACTACGCGCTGATCAACGGCAACCTGGTGTTCGCCTCGGAGATCAAGAGCATCCTGGAATTTCCGGGATTTAAAAAAGAAGTGAATCTGGAGGCGCTGGAGCAGTATCTGTCCTTCCAGTATTCCAACCTGCCGGAAACCTTTTTCAAGGGCGTCTACCGGCTGCTCCCGGGGCATTACCTGACCTACTCCAGCGGGGAGCTGAACACGACGCAGTACTTTGACCCCACGCTGGAGCCGGTGTCCAAGGACAGCCAGGAGAACCTGGTCAAAAAACTGGACGAGGTGCTGGAGGATTCCGTGAGCAAGCATATGCTGGCCGACGTGGAGGTGGGCGCGTTCCTCTCCAGCGGCGTGGATTCCAGCTATATCGCGGCCAAATATTCGGGGAAAAAGACGTTTACCGTGGGCTTTTTTGACAAGGACAACCAGTACAACGAGACCCACTACGCCGAGGAGTGCGCCAAATATCTGGGGCTGGAAAATTACAGCCACACCATCACGGAGGAAGAATACTGGGGAGAGATGCCCAAGATCATGTACCACATGGATGAGCCCCTGGCGGATCCGGCGGCCATCGCCCTGTATTTTGTGGCCCGCGAGGCCGCCAAGCATGTGAAGGTGGTGACATCGGGCGAGGGGGCCGACGAGTTTTTCGGCGGCTACACCATCTACCGGGAGCCGCTGTCTTTGCGGTGGATCGCCTGGCTGCCCGAGAGCTGGCGCAAGGCCATGGCGAATCTGGCGGAAAAGCTGCCGGAGGGCATGAAGGGGCGCAGCTATATCATCCGCGCCAGCAAGACCGTGCAGGAGCGCTTTATCGGAAACGCGAATATCTTCACGGCGGAGGAGCGGAAGCGCCTGCTGAAGGTTAAGACGAAGGCGGTCAGCCCGCAGAAGCTGCTGGAGCCCCAGTATAAAAAGATGAGGGCCTACGACGACACCACGAAGATGCAGTACATCGACCTGACCAACTGGCTGCCGGGCGATATCCTGCTCAAGGCGGACAAGATGAGCATGGCTCATTCCCTGGAGCTGCGCGTGCCTTTCTTAGATAAAGAAGTGTTTGCGGTGGCCCGCAGGATCCGCACCAATATGAAGCTGAAGGACCGGACCACAAAATTTGCGTTCCGCAGGGTGGCGGAAAAATACCTGCCGGAGTTTACCACAAATAAAAAGAAGCTGGGATTCCCGGTGCCCATCCGGGTGTGGCTCAAAGAGGACACCGGCTATGGAAAAGTAAAAGAGGCGTTTACGGGGAAGGCCGCGGATCGGTTCTTCCAGACGGATCTGATCCTGCGCCTTTTGGACGAACACAAGAACGGTCTTCGCGACAACAGCCGCAAGATCTGGACGGTCTATACGTTCCTGGTGTGGTACCAGGTATTCTTTGAGGATAAGGAAGCGGCATGACAAAAAAAGAGTTTGAAAAACTGACGCGCCAGGTGGTCATTCTGGACGGGGCCACCGGCTCGAATCTGATAAAAGCGGGGATGCCGCGCGGCGTCTGCACGGAGCAGTGGATCCTCCAGAACGAGGATGTGTTCATCGACCTGCAGCGCGCCTATGTGGAGGCCGGAAGCCAGATCGTGCTCGCGCCCACCTTTGGGGCGAACCGACGCAATCTCGCGTCTTTCGGGCTGGCGGACCAACTGCCGGAGCTGAATCGGCGTCTGGTGGATCTGTCGAAGCGCGCCGTGGAAGGGCGCGCGTATGTGGCCGGGGATGTCACCACCGGGGGAAGGATCCTCGGGGCGGAGCCGGACGCCACCTATGAGGAGGCGCTTGAGCGCTATAAGGAGCAGATCTCCTGCCTGGCCGAGGCCGGGGTGGATCTGCTGATCGCGGAGACGATGATCAGCATGGACGAGACGGTCGCGGCTGTGGAGGCCGCCCAGGCTGTGTGCGGCCTGCCCATCCTGTGCAGCATGACGGTGGAGGCGGACGGCAGCCTGTTTGCAGGAGGAACCGCCGTAGGCGCCCTGGAGACTCTGCAGGAGATGGGGGCGTCCGCGGTGGGGATCAACTGTTCGGTGGGCCCCGATCAGCTGCAGGCCGTTGTGGCGAATCTGAAAAAACACGCGAAGGTGCCCGTGATCGCGAAGCCCAACGCGGGGATGCCGAAGATCACAGAAAAAGGAGAAGCCCTCTACAGCATGACGGCAGAGGACTTCGCATATCATATGGAACAGCTGGTGCGCGCAGGGGCCGCCGTGGTGGGCGGCTGCTGCGGGACGACGCCGGACTACATCAGAGAAATGTGTGCGAGAGTGACAGACTTATCTGTCTGACTGAAAGACTGGATCGGCGGGATAACCGCCCCGGTCTTTTTGCATACAGCGCTGGACGCTGTCGCGGGAGTTCCCCCAGTCCTTGTCCTTGTTGCGGTAATCGTATTTCTCCGTGAACCAGACGACTTCGTCCTCCAGGCGCTTCATGTTTTTCTGCATCAGCGAGAAGATGAGCGGGTAGAAGGCTTTCTTCTGCGCATCGTTCAGGCGGTCGCCCGCGGCTTCCACCAGATGGGAGAAGTGGTGCAGGCAGAAGCCCTTGCTGTTTTGGAAGAGCTCCTGGAATTCCGGGCTGTTCAGATACAGCTCGAAGAAGGTGTCGATGTAGCGCCCGTAGTTGGCGTGGATGTGGTCGCAGACATAGCAGCGGGACTCCAGCTCCGACACCCACGCGCCGATGGAGGTTTTTGCCTGGGCCGTGTCCGGCGAGGACTTTTTCATGCGGCCGAGGAGAGAGGATTTCCCGGGGGAAAATTTTTTGATCTGCTCGTCCAGCTCCTGGTTCAGCTTTTTGAAGTGGGTGCTCAAAATGAGGGCGCTGCCGAGGCGGTTGCCGTAGTCGAACATCATTTTATAGTGATGGCGGCAGAAGCCGGCTTTGTCGGTCTGGGCGCGCACGTCGTCCTCCATATAAGAAGCGCCGCTTCCGAGGGCGAAATTGATGGCGTGCTGTTCCAGGTTCCGCTCGATAAAGCAGAAGGGACATTCGTCGTCCGCTTTAAAAGCGTCCATGAGCGGAATGGTGTAGATGGATTCTTTCATGGGATTCCCTGCCTTTCAGATAGATTTGTCTGGCTTTATTATAGTACAGACCGGGCCGTGAGACAAGCGAAAGTGCGAAAACAGCGCCGGGCAGAGCGCGGAACAGGATCCCGGGCAAAGTGCAGAACAGGATCCCGGACAAAGTGAGAATAAATCCCGGGCGGCAGGCGGGAAACGGCCGCGCCGCCGAGGAAGGATGATCTGATATGAATAAACATGATATTCCGGCTTCCCAAAACGCGGATCGGGAAAAGAGACCTGCGGATGAGCCGGTGCGCCTGAACAAATATCTGGCGGACTGTGGGATCTGTTCCCGCAGGGAGGCAGACCGCCTGATCGGGGCCGGAAAAGTGCTGGTGGACAAAAAGCCGGCCGGGGTGGGCCAGCGCGTGCTGGAAAGCCAGGAGATCCTTGTGGAAGGACGCCCGGTAAAGCCCGAGAAGAAGCGCGTGCTCCTGGCGTTTTACAAACCCCGCGGCGTGGTGTGCACCACGGATAAGACCTGGGGGGACACCACTGTGGAGGAAGTCCTTCATTATCCGCTGCGCGTGTTCTACGCGGGCAGGCTGGACAAGGACTCCGAGGGCCTGCTCCTGATGACCAACGACGGGATGCTGCAGGACGAGCTGATGCGCGCGGCGAACGGGCACGAGAAGGAATATCTGGTGACCACGGACCGCCCTGTGGACGATATTTTACTGGAAAAAATGGCACGGGGCGTCTATCTGGAAGATCTGGACGTGACGACGCGCCCCTGTAAGGCAGAAAAGACAGCGGGACGGCAGTTTCGCATCGTGCTGACCCAGGGGCTGAACCGGCAGATCCGCCGCATGTGCCGGGCGCTCGGCTACCGCGCAAGATCGATCCGGCGGGTGCGCATTATGAACATTACGCTTGGAAACCTGAAGCCCGGCGAGTACCGGGAAGTGACGGGAACCGAGCTTAAAGAGCTGTACCAATCTCTGAAGAAAAGTGGGAAGTGAAGATGGAACTGGAGACGGCAAGACAGAAGATCGAAGGATTAAGGGAGACCTTAAATTATCACATCGACCGCTATTATAATCAGGACGACCCGGTCATATCTGACTATGAGTACGATATGATGCTGCGCGAGCTGAAAGCGCTGGAGCGCGAGTTCCCGGAACTGGTCACGCCCGATTCCCCCACCATGCGCGTGGGCGGGACCGCCAAGCGTGAGGCGGGCGTGCTGGTGCGGCACCGCGTGCCCATGCTGAGTCTCCAGGACGTGTTCTCGCGGGAGGAGGTGGACGCGTTTGTGCGGGACATGCAGGAGCAGTTTGCAGACCCGGAGTTTGTGGTGGAGACCAAGATAGACGGGCTCTCTCTGGCCCTGCGCTACACGGACGGCGTGCTGACCACAGCCATTACCCGGGGAGACGGCATTTTGCAGGGGGAGGACGTGACGGAGAACGCCCGCGTCATCCGCGACGTTAAGACGCGCCTTTCCAACCCCATCCCCTATCTGGAGATCCGCGGGGAGGTCTACATGACCAACGACGCGTTTGAAAAAGTAAATGAAAAACAGGAGCTTCTGGGCAGGAAGACGTTTGCGAACCCCAGGAACTGCGCCGCGGGGACCCTGCGGCAGCTGGACAGCGCCGTCACGAAGGAGCGGGACCTGTCCCTGTTTATCTTTAATATCCAGGAGGCGCAGGGGCGCACCTTCGCCACACACCTGGAGGGCTATGAGTATCTGAAGAGCAACGGCATCCGCGTGATCGAGAACGCCATTCTCTGCCGCACGGCAGAGGAAGTGTGGCAGGCCATCCAGAAGATCGGCAGTCTGCGCGGCGAGCTGGGATATGACATCGACGGCGCCGTGGTAAAACTGAACAGCCTCGCGGACCGCGAGATCGCGGGCGCGACATCCAAAGTGCCCCGCTGGGCGGTGGCCTACAAATATCCGCCGGAGGAGAAGGAGAGCGTGCTGCTGGACGTGGAGCTCTCGGTGGGAAGAACGGGGCGCATCACGCCCACGGCCGTCTTCGAGCCGGTGCGCCTGTGCGGCACCAGCGTGTCCAGGGCGACCCTGCACAACCAGGATTTCATCGACGATCTGGACATCTGCATCGGAGATACCGTCGTGGTCTACAAATCCGGCGAGATCATCCCCAAGATCCGGGGCGTGGTAAAGGAAAAGCGGCCCGCGGGCGCGGTGCGCTTTCGCATACCGGACATCTGCCCGGTGTGCGGGGCCCCGGCGGTCCGGGAGAAGGACACGGCGGATATCCGCTGCACGGGCAGCAGCTGCCCGGCCCAGCTGGAGCGCCACATCATCAATTTTGTGGGCCGCGACGCCATGGACATCAAGGGGTTCGGCGCCAACTATATCATCGAGCTGGTGCGCCTGGGCTATCTGAAAAATGTGGCAGATATTTTTTCCCTGAAGGAGCACCGGGAGGAGCTGATCGAACAGGGGATCATCGGCAAGGAAAAAAATACCGACAAGCTTTTGAAGGCCATCGAGGACGCGAAGGAAAACCAGCCGGACAAACTGCTGGCCGGCCTGGGCATCCAGGGCGTCGGGAAGGCGACGGCCAGATCGCTCATGAAATATTTTGGAACCATCGACAAACTGGCGGAGGCTGGATGCGAGGAGCTGGAGCAGGTGTCCGACATCGGCGCCGTGAGCGCGGCTTCCATCCGGGCGTTTTTTGCAGATGAGACAAACCGCGCCGTCCTTGAGAGCCTGAAAAGGGCGGGCGTAAACATGGAGGCCGCGGCGCAAGAAGGCGGCACGGCCTTTGAGGGCATGACTTTTGTGGTGACGGGCACGCTTCCCACCATGGGAAGGGCGGAGGCGGTGGAGCTGATCCAGAAGCTGGGAGGAAAAGCCGCGGGATCCGTCTCCAAAAAGACCACCTATGTGCTGGCGGGGGAGAATGCGGGGAGCAAGCTGACGAAAGCCCAGCAGCTCGGCATTCCCGTCATCGATGAGGAGGAGTTCCGCAGACTGGCGGGACAGCGTGAAACAGAGGCGTAAGAAGTATGGACAAAGAAAAACAACTGTTGATGAAGCCGAAGGAAAAACTGAAGCAGGGCAGGCACGGCCTGCTGCGCGTGGTGTTCGGCCGCACCGGGATCGTGATGCTCCTGGTCCTCATCCAGATCGGGATCCTGTTCATCGGGTTTAAGGTCATCCGGGACTATCTGTTCGCCACCTACTGGGCGACGGTGTTCCTGGGACTGTGGCTGGTGGTGCTGATCATCAGCCGCAAGGGGAACCCGTCTTTTCAGATCGCCTGGATCGTGCCTATTTTGACGGTGCCCGTGTTTGGCGCGCTGCTCTATCTGTATCTCTCCACGCAGATCGGCACCCGCAAGTTTAACCGGCAGATCCTGGAGGAGGCCGCGGGGACATCGTCTTTGATCCGGCAGAAACCGGCGGTGCTGGATAAGCTGCGCTCGGAGTCGGAGCACATGGCAAACCTGGCCGGATATCTGCGCAAAGTGGACGGGTGCGCGGTGCACCAGAACACCTCCGCACACTATTTTACCTGCGGCGAGGACCTGGTCGGGCCGCTGCTCGAGGAGCTCCAGAAGGCGAAGCGCTTTATCTTTCTGGAATATTTCATTGTGGCGCCCGGCTATATGTGGGATTCCATCCTGGAGATCCTGAAGGCAAAAGTCAAAGAGGGCGTGGAGGTGCGCATGCTCTACGACGGCATGTGCGACCTGTTCCATTTCCCGAAAGATTATCCGAAGCAGCTGGAGCAGTACGGCATCAAATGCCGGGTGTTTTCTCCCATTGTGCCGGCGCTCTCCACCGTGCAGAACAACCGCGACCACCGCAAGATCCTGGTGATCGACGGGCACACGGCGTTTACCGGCGGCATCAATCTCGCGGACGAGTACATCAACCGCAAGGAGCGCTTCGGCTACTGGAAGGACTCCGCCATTATGCTGAAGGGCGAGGCGGTAACCAGTTTTACCCTGATGTTTCTGCGCATGTGGAAAGTGATCGAGGGCCGGAAGGTGCCGGAGAGCTATTCCAAATATATTGACGTCCATCCGAAGAGCGAGGAACAGCAGCCGGAGGGCTATGTGATCCCCTTCGACGACAATCCCCTGGACGGCGAGCAGACCAGCGAGCAGGTGATCATGGATATCCTGTACTCCGCGAAAACCTATGTGCACATCATGACGCCCTACCTGGTGCTGGACCACGAGATGATCGTGGCGCTGACGTTCGCGGCGAAGCGCGGCGTGGACGTGCGGATCATGATGCCGCACATCCCCGACAAAAAATATGCGTTTCTGCTGGCAAGAACTTATTACAACGAGCTGCTGGAGGCGGGCGTGAAGATTTATGAGTTTGAGCCCGGCTTCGTCCATACGAAGGCGGTGGTGTCTGACGGCGAGAAGGCGGTGGTTGGCAGCATCAACATGGATTTCCGCAGCTTTTATCTGAGTTTTGAGTGCGGCGTGCTGCTGTACCAAAACGCGGAGATCGCCCGGATCGAGGAGGATTTCCAGGAAACCCTGAAAAAGTGCCTCACCGTGACGCCTCGGTTCTACAACCGGCAGGCGTTCCCGCTGCGCGTGGCGGGCCGCGTGCTGCGGCTGTTTGCGCCGCTTTTGTAACCTATAATTTGGAGAGGAAGATTTCGCATGCCGATCAAAGTGAAGGGCGAACTGCCCGCAAAAGAAATCTTAGAGAGAGAAAATATCTTTGTGATGGATGAGAACCGTGCCGTGCACCAGGACATCCGTCCCATCGAGATCGCCATTTTAAATCTGATGCCGATCAAAGAGGACACGGAGCTGCAGCTTCTGCGCTCCTTATCGAACACGCCTCTGCAGATCAACATTACGTTCCTGATGGTGTCCAGCCATGTGGCGAAGAACACGTCCACCAGCCATCTGAACCAGTTCTACGAGCCTTTTTATGAGGTCCGGGACCAGATGTTTGACGGCATGATCATCACGGGCGCTCCGCTGGAGCAGATGCCCTTTGAGGAGGTGGACTTCTGGGACGAGCTGGTGGAGATCATGGACTGGACGAAGACCCATGTGACCAGCACCATCCATCTGTGCTGGGGAGCGCAGGCCGCTCTCTACCACCACTACGGGATGCAGAAGCGCCCATTGGAAAAAAAGATGTTCGGCCTGTTCTGGCACCGGGTGGCAAACCGCAAGATCCCGCTGGTGCGGGGGTTTGACGATATCTTCCTGGCACCCCACTCCCGGCACACCGAGGTGGCCGCGGAGGACATCCACAACTGCCCGGATCTGATGGTGCTGGCGGAATCCGACGAGGCCGGCGTGTTCCTGGCCATGACCAGGGACGGCAGGCAGATCTTTGTGATGGGGCACCCGGAGTACGACCGCGTGACACTGGACGGCGAGTACCGGCGCGACCTGGGCAAGGGGCTGCCGATCGAGGTGCCGCGCAATTACTACCGGGACGACGACCCGGCAAATCCCCCTCTGCTGATGTGGAGATCCCATGCCAACAATCTGTACACGAACTGGCTGAACTATTATGTGTACCAGGTAACCCCGTACAATCTGATGGGAACGCCGGATTTTGCGGGAGCGGATGCGATAAGGACGGGAAATCTGTGAAGATACAGGATATTGGGAGAGGAGGTGCGCAGTAGTTTCGAAACGGGCGGAAATCTGAAAAATCTGCAGCAAGGCATTGAAAGAAACCGCCTTAGTTAATATAATATCTATATCATGATCCAAATGATTTGGAAGGAGGACAAAATGTACAACAGAAAAGAACTGAAACAGAATGCAAAGCAGTCGATCAAAAAGCACTATTTTATCTTCGTGCTGGTCTGCCTGATCGCCGGTCTGCTGGGCACCAAGTATGCGGACACGCTCACGCCGCAGGATCTTCTGGATGTGACGAAGACCGAGCAGGACGCGAATCTTGTGGAGGGCGGCACCACCACGGTGGACAGTGGGTTCCAGAGCATTATGAACGGGCGTTCCATTCAGAAGCTGCTGGGGGACGTGGTTGATAAGGGCCTGAAGACAGTCGGCACCAGCAGGGAGGACTTCTTAGGGCGCAGCAGAGGCGTCTTCGCAACCGTTGTGAACACCATATCTTCCGGCACCCTGATGACGACCCTGTTATCCGCCGGCGTTTCCATCGGGCTTTCCAAAAATGTGGGCCTTGCGCTGATCATCATAGTCAGCCTTGCGCTGATGCTGTTTGTCTGGTTCTATGTGACGAACACCTACACCGCCATCTCCGCCCGCATGTTCCTGGAGGGACGCGTGTATGAGGACGTGCCGGTGCACCGCTTCCTGCATTTCCTGCACATCCGCAGATGGACGAAGGCGGCGCTGATCATGTTCCGCGCCACCCTATATCAGCTGCTGTGGTGCTTTACCATTGTAGGAGGCATTATCAAAGAATATTCTTACCGTATGGTTCCCTTTATCGCGGCGGAGAACCCGGACATCAGCCCGAGCGAAGCCATCACGCTTTCCAGAAAGATGATGGACGGGCACAAGCTCGAGTGCTTTGTGCTGGATCTCACCTTTGTCGGCTGGAAGGTTCTGAGCATGCTCACGTTTACCGTTTCGGGAAGACTGTTCTCCAACCCGTACAAAGAGGCCACGTTCAGTGAATATTACGTGTATCTGCGCCAGCTCGCCAAGGAGAAAAACCTGGAGGGCAGCGAGCTCCTGAAGGACCAGTACCTGTTTGAAAAAGCGGACAGGATGGATCTTCTCTATGCCTACGAGAAGGAGATCGACGCGATCGCGCAGCCGAAGCCGCCCAAGAAAGAGCGCAAGGGCATCTTCGCGTTTATCGCGGACGTGTTCGGCGTGATCTTTGTGGAGGACAAAGAGGAGCGGGAGTACGACGCGTTTATGGCAAACAGAGAGAAATATCTCGCCTTAAGCAGCGAGATGTCCGGAAAGGCTTATCCCAGCAGACTGGGCCTGCACCCGGTAGCGGAAAAGCAGAAGAAAGACCGGGGCCTCTACTGCGAGCGCCATTATTCCATCTGGTCCATGATCATGCTGTTTTTCACGTTTGCAGTGATCGGCTGGGTGTGGGAGGTCAGCCTGCACCTCGTATCGGACGGCGAATTTGTCAACCGCGGCGTTCTGCACGGACCGTGGCTTCCCATCTACGGGACGGGCGGCGTGCTGATCTTAGTGGTGCTGAACAAGTTCCGCAGCAAACCGATCCTGGAATTTACGACCACCATCGTGCTGTGCGGCTGTGTGGAATATTTTACCGCCTGGTACCTGGAGGCCACTCACGGCGGACAGAAATGGTGGGATTACAGCGGGTATTTCCTGAACCTGCACGGGCGCATCTGTGCGGAGGGCCTGCTGGTGTTCGGCCTGGGCGGCATGGCCATCGTCTATGTGGCCGGTCCGTTTTTGGATAACCTGTTCCGAAAGATCAAGATGCAGATCATGATCCCCATCTGCGCGGTGCTTCTGGTAGTGTACTGCGGGGACCAGATGTATTCGTCCAAGCACCCCAACACCGGAAAGGGGATCACGGACTACTCGACGGAACTTCCGCCGCAGAACAATGATGTGGGAATAAGGAGCATGAGAACGTGAACTTGTTTGTGAGAGGCGGCTGCAGGATCTATCAGACCGTCATGAAATATGCAATGTACGCCATGCCGTGGCGCACCCCCGAGCTGATCGAGGGGGAGAACGGGCTCGGCATGCTGGCGCAGAAACTGAAGAGTGAAAATTACCGCTGCGTGCTGGTGGTTACGGATCAGGGGCTCGCGAAGATCGGCCTGCACCGCAGGCTGACCGACGCGCTGGAAGCCGGCGGGGTGCCCTATGTGCTCTACGACAAGACCATCCCCAATCCCACCATCGCGAACGTGGAGGAAGCACTGGCGCAGTATAAGGAGGCGGGCTGCGACGCCATCGTGGCCATCGGCGGCGGCTCCGCCATGGACTGTGCCAAGACCGTGGGAGCCAGGGTGGCAAAGCCGCGGCAGCAGGTGGAGAAGATGCGGGGCATCCTGCGCATCCACAAGAAGACGCCGCCGTTTTACGCCGTCCCCACGACGTCCGGGACGGGGAGCGAGACCACATTGGCGGCCGTCATCACGGATCAGAAGACGAGGCACAAGTACCCTATCAATGATTTTGTGCTGATCCCGGACTACGCGGTGCTGGATCCCCATCTGACGGAGGAGCTGCCGAAAAACATCACGGCCACGACGGGGATGGACGCCCTGACCCACGCGGTGGAGGCGTACATCGGCAGAAGCAACACAAAGAAGACGGCGGAACAGGCAAAGTGCGCGGTGCGGCTGGTGTTTGACTACCTGTACCGCGCCTATGAGGACGGGCACGACATGGAGGCCCGGGCGAACATGCAGGAGGCGGCCTTCCAGGCCGGGGCGGCGTTCACGCGGGCCTACGTGGGGAACGTGCACGCCATGGCGCACGCCCTGGGCGGGGCCTACCGCGTGCCCCACGGGCTGGCAAACGCGGTCATCCTGCCGTATGTTCTGGACGCCTATGGAAAGACGGTCTATAAAAAACTGTCGGAGCTCGCAGAAACGGCGGGCATCGCAAAAGAGGATAATTCGGCGGAGGAGAACGCAAAGCTGTTCATCCGGACGATCCGGGATATGAACCGCAGCATGGGGATCCCGGAGAAGATCGGGGGCATCCGCAAAAAGGATATTCCCGTGCTGGCCGTGTGGGCGTCCAAGGAGGCCAATCCGCTTTACCCCGTTCCGGTTATTTTTGGCAGAAAGAAATTCCGGCAGCTTTATGAACAGATCATGGAGGAAGAAAAAGGATGAGCAGTGTGATCGAGCAGACGCTTGCCAGGCAGAGGGAGAATTTTGCAAAGGGAGCCACCCGCGGCTATGAATTCCGGGCGGAGCAGATCAAAAAGATCCCGGCGTGGATCCACGCGCACGAGCAGGAGATCTATGACGCGCTCTATGCGGATCTGAACAAGTCCCCCTTTGAGTGCTATGCCACAGAGATCGGCATTGTGCTGGACGAGGTGAAGTGTACCCTAAAACATCTGCATGCCTGGATGCGGCCGCAGCGGGCGAAGACGCCCATTACGCAGTTCCCATCCAGATGCTTTCGCATCAGCGAGCCCTACGGGGTGGTGCTGATCATGTCGCCCTGGAATTATCCGTTTCAGCTGGCACTGGCGCCGCTGGTGGGAGCCCTGGCTGCCGGCAACTGCGCGGTGGTAAAGCCGTCCGCATACGCGCCGCACACGTCACAGCTTCTGGCCCGGATGATACAGGAGATCTATCCGGACTGGCTGGTGTCCGTGGTGGAGGGCGGAAGAGAGCAGAACGCGGAGCTTTTGCAGCAGCGCTTTGACTATATCTTTTTCACGGGCAGCGTGAATGTGGGAAAGACCGTGATGCGCGCGGCGGCGGAGCATCTTACGCCGGTCACGCTGGAGCTGGGCGGAAAGAGCCCCTGCATCGTGGACGAGACGGCGGATATCCGCCTGGCGGCCAGAAGGATCGTCTGGGGCAAATTTTTAAACGCGGGGCAGACCTGCGTGGCGCCGGATTATCTGCTTGTGCAGGATATTGTGAAGGACCGGCTGGTGGCAGCCATGAAAAAGGAGATCCGCAGGCAGTTTGGAAAAGAGCCGCTGGAAAATAAAGACTACCCGAAGATCATCAACGAAAAACACTATGAGAGGCTGAAAGGCCTGATGCTGGACGCGGAGATCCTTGCGGGAGGCCATGCCTCAGATACCACGTTAAAGATCGAGCCGACCCTTCTGGACCGCGTGCACGGGGAGCATCCCGTCATGAAAGAGGAGGTCTTCGGGCCGCTTTTCCCCATCCTCACGTTCAACCGGATCGAGGAGGCGGTGGCGTTTGTGAACCGGCGCGAGAAGCCGCTGGCGCTCTACCTCTTTACCAAGAGCCCGGAGAACGAGAGGCTGGTGCTGTCCCGCACATCCAGCGGGGGCGGATGCGTCAACGACGTGGTGGTGCACCTCGCGACTTCCCACATGCCCTTCGGGGGCGTGGGGGCCAGCGGCATGGGGAGCTACCATGGAGAGCAGAGCTTCCGCACGTTTTCCCATCAGAAGAGCATCATGAAAAAAGCGCTCTGGCTGGACATCCCGCTGCGCTACCCGCCGTATGGGAAAGCGTCGCTTTCGCTGCTCAGGAAGATCCAGAAATAATGGCCGATTGCCAGTTGAAAAATGGAAATCGGGAATGTATAATAAATGCAGAGCTTTTTGCTATTTTAAGTAAAATAGCTTATTTAAAGAAAGGAGTCATAGAATCATGGGATTTATTGACGTAATCAAAGAGAGAGCAAGAAACAATAAGAAGACCATCGTGCTTCCGGAGACCGAGGACCGCAGGACATACGAGGCGGTTGCGCAGATCCTCAAGGAGGACATCGCAAACGTGGTCCTGGTGGGCAGCGAGGAAGCGGTGAAAAAGGGCAGCGAGGGCCTGGATATCACGGGCGCGGCCGTTGTGGATCCCGCCACATCGGACAAGACGCAGAGCTACATAGACAAGCTGGTGGAGCTTCGCTCGAAGAAGGGCATGACCCCGGAGCAGGCGAAGGACATCCTTCTGAATAACTATCTGTATTACGGCGTGATGATGGTAAAGATGGGAGACGCGGACGGCATGGTATCCGGCGCCTGCCATTCCACGGCGGACACCTTGAGGCCGTGCCTGCAGATCTTAAAGACCAAGCCGGGCACAAAGCTGGTTTCCGCGTTCTTCCTGATGATCGTTCCCGACTGCGAGTACGGCGCAAACGGCACGTTCGTGTTCTCGGACAGCGGTCTGGTGCAGGATCCGAACCCCGAGGAGCTGGCGGCCATCGCGGCGTCCAGCGCGGCGTCCTTCCGTCAGCTGGTCGGCAAAGAGCCCATCGTGGCCATGCTTTCCCATTCTTCCATGGGCAGCGCCAAGCATGCGCTGGTAGACAAGGTGGTGGAGGCCACCAGGATCGCAAAGGCGGAGAACCCGGGTCTGAAGCTGGACGGCGAGCTGCAGCTTGACGCGGCCATCGTTCCGAGCGTGGGAGCTTCCAAGGCTCCGAACAGCGAGGTGGCGGGCAAGGCAAACGTGCTCATCTTCCCGAACCTGGATGCGGGCAACATCGGTTACAAGCTGACACAGAGACTGGCGAAGGCGGAGGCCTACGGCCCGGTTACCCAGGGCATCGCGAAGCCGGTCAACGATCTGTCCAGAGGCTGCTCTGCGGAGGATATCGTCGGCGTGGTGGCGATCACGGCCGTGCAGTGCCAGGCGGAAGACTAAAGGAGGACAAAAGACATGAATGTACTGGTTATCAACTGCGGAAGTTCATCCCTGAAATATCAGCTCATCGATTCTGACACCGAGGCCGTTCTCGCGAAGGGTCTCTGCGAGAGGATCGGCATTGACGGCAGACTGGTGTACCAGAAGGCCGGTCTGGACAAAGAGATCACCGAGGCTCCCATGCCCACCCACAAGCAGGCCATCCAGATGGTGCTGGACGCGCTGGTAAACGAGAAGACCGGCGCCATCAAGTCCCTGAGCGAAGTGCAGGCCGTAGGGCACCGCGTGGTGCACGGCGGCGAGAAGTTCGCGAGCTCCGTGGTCATCAATGAGGAAGTCTTAAAGGCCATTGAGGAGTGCAACGACCTTGCGCCCCTGCACAATCCGGCCAACCTGATCGGCATCAACGCCTGTGCGGAGCTGATGCCGGGCGTACCGATGGTTGCGGTGTTCGACACGGCGTTCCATCAGACCATGCCGGAGAAAGCCTATCTGTACGGACTTCCCTATGAATATTATGAGAAATACGCGGTGAGGCGCTACGGCTTCCACGGCACCTCCCACAGCTTCGTGTCCAAGCGCGCGGCAGAGTTCCTGGGCCTGGATCTTAACAACTCCAAGATCATCGTGGCTCACCTGGGCAACGGCGCGTCCATCAGCGCGGTATTGAACGGCAAGTGCGTGGATACCTCCATGGGCCTTACCCCTCTGGAAGGCCTTGTGATGGGCACGCGCTCCGGGGATATCGACCCGGCCATCATGGAGTACATCGCAAAGAAGGAAAACCTGGATATCGCGGGCGTGATGAATGTGCTGAACAAGAAATCCGGCGTATTTGGCATCTCCAAAGAGCTCTCCAGCGACTTCCGTGATCTGGAGGAGGGCATGAACAGCGGGAACAAGTATGCGGCGAACGCCATGGAAGTGTTCTGCTACCGCGTGGCGAAATATATCGGTTCCTATGTGGCGGCTATGAACGGCGTGGACGCGGTCGCGTTTACGGCGGGCATCGGCGAGAATGCCGGGATCGTCCGCGAGAAGGTTCTTTCCTACCTGGGCTACCTGGGCATCGCGCTGGATGCGCAGGCCAACAAGGGGCGCGGGGAGGACATGGTCATCTCCACAGCGGATTCGAAAGTCAAAGTGGCGGTCATCCCCACAAACGAGGAGCTGGCCATCTGCCGCGAGACGGTTGCGCTGGTGTAGAAATTGTCGCAATAGAGACACAATTTTCTGTTGACAAACTCTGACAGTTTCGTTATAATGGCTAAGTATGGATAGGAGGGCGTTATGCTGGTAGACTTAAATCCCGCTCTCGCGAGCGATGGAAGAGTGCTGCAGACAGACGTAAGTCTTGAGCTTGAGCAGATCACTTCCAGGATGGGCACCTTTCCTGTCGTACAGGCTGCACCGGTTTCCTTAAAGATCACAAATATCGGAAACAAAAAGCTGCAGATCACAGGGGGCACCCGTGTCACAGTGCGCATCCCCTGCAGCCGGTGCCTGGAGGATGTGGATGTCTGTATGGAGCTGGACCTGGACAGGGAAGCGGACATGCAGATGAGCGAGGAAGACAGGATCCGGGCGCTGGACGAACAAGCGTATATAACAGGATACAATCTGGATGTGGATAAACTTGTTTATTCCGAACTGCTGGTAAATTGGCCGTCCAAAGTGTTGTGCAGGGAAGACTGCAAAGGAATCTGCAGGTTCTGCGGCACCAATTTGAATCAGAGCACCTGCAGCTGCAGGGAAGAAGGATTGGATCCAAGGATGGCAAGAGTCCAGGAGATTTTTAACAAATTTAAGGAGGTGTAAACCATGTCGATCTGCCCGAAAAATAAATCTTCCAAGGGAAGAAGGGACAAGAGAAGAGCAAACTGGAAAATGGCTGCTCCGAACTTGGTAAAGTGCAACAAATGCGGCGAGCTGATGATGTCTCACAGAGTTTGCAAGAATTGTGGTACTTATAATAAAAAAGAGATTATTCCCCAGGAATAAGAAAACAAGATGCGGCGCATCTGTCTTTCGGCAGGTGCGCTGTTTTTGTCTCACAGGAAATTCCGCCGGATTTTCTATGATATGAAATTAAGGATTGATTTTTAAAGGGATGTCCTGTATGATAGGGGAGAGAATGGAGGAGATGCCAAAATGCCAGAAAAAGTGAGGGTTGTTGTCGATGCCATGGGCGGGGACAATGCCCCGTCGGAGCCGGTGAAGGGAGCGGTGGAAGCAGTCCGTTCGCGGGACGATATCCGGGTGATCCTCACAGGACAAAAGCAGGTGATCGAGCGGGAACTTAAAGCGTGCGGCTATAGCGGCGGTCAGATCGAGATCGTGCACGCGGAAGAGGTCATCGAGACCGGGGAACCGCCGGTAAACGCCATCCGCAGAAAGAAGGATTCCTCGATCGTGGTGGGCATGAACCTGGTGAAGCACCAGGAGGCGGACGCCTTTGTATCTTCCGGGAGCACCGGCGCAGTCCTGGTGGGCGGACAGCTCATCGTGGGCCGTGTGCGGGGCGTGGAACGTCCTCCGCTTGCGCCGTTCATCCCTACGGAGAAAGGGCCTGCGCTGCTCGTGGACTGCGGCGCCAATGTGGACGCCAGATCCTCCCATCTGGTGCAGTTCGCAAAGATGGGTTCCGTCTATATGGAGCATGTGCTCGGGATCAAGCGTCCAAGGGTGGGCCTGGTAAATATCGGCGTGGAGGAAGAAAAGGGGAATGCCCTGGTAAAAGAGACATATCCTTTATTAAAAGAGTGCAGCGATCTGAACTTTATCGGCAGCGTGGAAGCGCGGGATATCCCGGCGGGCGTGTGCGACGTCATCGTATGCGAGGCCTTCGTCGGCAATGTGATCCTGAAGCTTTACGAAGGTGTGGGCGCCACGCTGATCAAGATGATAAAGGCAGGCATGATGGGCAGTCTGCGCTCCAAGATGGGGGCGCTTTTGGTAAAGCCTGCCCTGAAAGGGACGTTAAAACAGTTTGACGCCACGCAGTACGGCGGCGCGCCGATGCTCGGCTTAAACGGACTGGTGGTAAAGACGCACGGGAGCGCGAAGAGCGAGGAGATCCGAAACGCTGTTATTCAGTGTGTGCAGTTCAGGGAACAGCACATCAGTGAGATTTTAAAAGACCTGTTTGCGCAGAAGCAGGAAAATTAGGAGGGACATCATTATGGAGTTGGAGAAATTACAGCAGATCATCGCCGAGGTCATGAATGTGGATGCGGAGGAGATCACCCTGGAGACCACGTTCGTGGATGACCTGGGGGCGGACTCTCTGGATGTGTACCAGATCATCATGGGGATCGAGGAGGAATTTGACCTGGAGATCCCGAATGAGGAAGCGGAAAAGATCGTCTCGGTGGGCGATGCCGTGGAAGCTATCAAGAACGCGTTAAATTAAGATGACAGGGTGTGTATGCGGGATTTTTCCGTTTGCTGCGCGAACAGCAGGGGCAGGAAAAATCCTGCTTTCTTTCCTGTCCTTTGGAAGCGCCGTGGGGCGCGCAAATGGTTTGGGAGAAAGGCTATGCAGAGAAATATAGGCGAGCTGGAACAGATCATCGGATATCGGTTCCGCGACAGGGAGCTTCTGGAGAATGCGCTCCGGCACAGCTCCTATACCAATGAACACAAAAAAACGCATCTGCCGGACAATGAGCGTCTGGAATTTCTGGGGGACGCGGTGCTGGAGCTGTCCAGCAGCGAATTTTTATTCCGCAATTACCCGAAGATGCAGGAGGGGGATATGACCAAGCTGCGCGCCAGCATCGTGTGTGAACCTACGCTCGCGCAGTGTGCGGCGTCTATCGAGCTGGGAAGCTTCCTGCGGCTGGGAAGGGGAGAGGAGCAGACCGGAGGCAGAAAGCGGGATTCCGTGGTCTCCGACGCCATGGAGGCTCTGATCGGGTCTATCTATCTGGATGGTGGTTTTGCTAGTGCGAAAGAATTTGTAAACAGATTCATTCTGAACGATGTGGAGAATAAAAAACTCTTTTTTGATAGCAAGACTATCCTGCAGGAGATCGTGCAGAGTTCCTTTAAGGGAGAACAGATGTCCTACCGGCTTCTCCGGGAGGAAGGACCGGATCACGACAAAGTGTTTGTGGTACAACTGTTTATCGGAGATAAGGGGTTTGAGGAAGGGCGCGGCCGGACCAAGAAGAGTGCTGAGCAGGAGGCCGCGTACCGCACCATCATCACTTTGAAAGGACAGCCTTAACGTATGTATTTAAAGAGCATCGAAGTGCAGGGGTTCAAATCCTTCGCAAACAAGATGAAGTTTCAGTTTCACAACGGCATCACCGGCATCGTGGGGCCGAACGGCAGCGGAAAGAGCAATGTGGCTGACGCCGTGCGCTGGGTGCTGGGCGAGCAGAGCGCCAGGCAGCTGCGCGGGACCAACATGCAGGACGTCATCTTTTCCGGCACGGAAAACCGCAAGCCTCTCGGCTTTGCGTCGGTGGCCATCACCCTGGACAACGCGGACCATCAGCTCCCCGCGTCCTACGAGGAGCTCACGGTGACCAGGCGCCTTTACCGGTCCGGTGAGAGCGAATATCTGATGAACGGCACGGCCTGCAGGCTGCGCGATATCCAGGAGATGTTCTACGACACCGGGATCGGCAAGGAGGGCTACTCGATCATCGGGCAGGGCCAGATCGACAAGATCTTAAGCGGCAAACCCGAGGAGCGCAGAGAGCTGTTCGACGAGGCCGCCGGCATCGTAAAGTATAAGAGGCGCAAGCTGACCACTTTAAAAAAGCTGGAAAATGAGAATAATAATCTGACCCGTGTGAATGATATTCTTGCGGAGATCACCAGACAGCTCGGCCCGCTGGAGCGCCAGTCGGAGAAGGCAAAGGTATATCTGAAGAAAAAAGAAGAGCTGAAGAGCCTGGATATCAGCATGTTTCTGCTGGACGACAGGAGGATCCGCGGGCAGCTTGCCGATGTGGATAAAAAGCTGGAGATCTCGGACCAGGACCTGGCGGACGTGCGCGGGCGGCTCGAAAGCGCCAGAGCGGAATATGAGGCGGCGGAACAGGAGCTGGAAAAGCTGGACCAGGAGATCGCCCAAAAACAGGAAACGCTGCACAAAGGAGCCATCACCAGGCAGCAGCTTGAGAGTCAGATCGGGCTTTTGGAGGAACAGATACGCTCCGCGAAAACAAACGACGCGTATTACGAAAAGCGCCTGAAGACCCTGGACGCCGATATACAGAGCCGGCAGGAGCAGATCCGGTCCGCGGATGCTTCCTTATCATCCCTTAAGGAGGAGCTGGACGCGGCGCGCAGACGGGAACAGGAGCAGGAAAAGCTGCTGAAAGAAGCGGCGGACCGCGTGCAGGACCTGGAGCAGAAGATCGCCCTGGATCAGGCGGCCATGATCGATCTTTTAAATGAGAGATCCAACACGCAGGCTAAACTGCAGCGGTACGACACCATGAAAGAGCAGACGCAGATCCGCGGCGCGGAGCTCACCAGCCGCCTTCTGACCGCGAAGGGCGAGGAGGCAGATCTGGACCGCCAGGAGCAGGCCTGCCGGGAGAATCACGATAAGATCGTCCGGGACATCGCATCCATGGTGGAGCAGAACAGCGCCATTGAGCGCAGGATCCAGAACCTGCAGGAGAAGCTCGCGGAGGGAAACCGCGCCATGGAGGAGGCCCGCACGGCCTACCACCGCGACGCGTCCAGGCTGGAGTCTCTGCGGAACATCACCGAGCGCTACGACGGCTACGGCACCAGCATCCGCAGAGTCATGGAAAAAAAAGACACGGAAAAAGGTCTGCACGGCGTGGTGGCGGATCTGATCCGCACAGAAAAGAAATACGAGACGGCCATCGAGACGGCCCTTGGCGGGAGCATTCAGAACATCGTCACGGCGGACGAGGAGACGGCCAAGCGCATGATCGAATACCTGAAGCAAAACCGGTTTGGGAGAGCGACGTTCCTGCCTCTGACGGACATCCGCAAAAGGGGCGGCCTGACAAAAGAGCAGGCCCTCTACGAGCCGGGCGCTGTGGGCGTGGCCAGCACGCTGGTGGATGCGGACGAGCAGTACGAGCAGCTGGTGGAATATCTGCTCGGGCAGACGCTGGTGGCGGACAACATCGATCACGCCGTCGCCATCGCGCGAAAATATAAACACAGCATCCGCATCGTCACCCTGGAGGGCGAGCTTTTAAGCCCGGGCGGTTCCATGTCGGGCGGCGCGTTTAAAAATGCAAGCAATCTTCTGGGCCGCCGCCGTGAGGTGGAGGATCTGGAAAAAGCCGTGGCGGCAAGCAGCAAAAAGCTGGATGAGGCGGGCCACAAGATTGAAGAGATCCGCCAGGCGAGAGCAGCCCTGCGGCAGGAACTGATGGAGCAGACACAGAAGCTGCAGCAGCAGTACATCCTTCAGAATACGGCGAAGCTGAAGCTGGATGAGATATCGGAACAGCGCGCGCGCACCCTGACGGGGCACGGGCAGCTGGAGAATGAGATCCGGGAGATCGATCAGCAGATGAAGGAGATCGGCGCGGAACAGGAGCACATCCAGGCGGAACTTAAGGAGTCGCGCAGAGGAGAAAAAGAGCTGGAGGGCCGGATCCTGGAGAGTCAGAAGCTGCTGGAGGAAGAACGCCGCGGCCTGGAGGAGCAGAACGGCAAAACGGCGTCCGTGCGCACGGATCTGACGGCCATCGGGCAGAGAAAAGAGTTTTTGCAGGATGACAGGAACCGTATCTGCGGCGAGATCTCCTCTCTGGAGCAGGAAAAGCGGCAGATTGAGGACGGCAGGGCAGACTCCGGGGCCGAAGTGGTCGCAAAGGAAGAACAGATCCGCCTTATCCGGCAGAATATCTCTGCGGCTTCCCGGGACGAGGAGGCCATGCAGGCTCAGATCGCTTCCCTCACAGAGAAACGCCGGAATGCTTCCGAGGTACACCGGGGATTTTTCGAAAAGCGCGAAGAACTGGCAGATCAGATGAGCGCCCTGGATAAAGAACACTTCCGCCTGGAAAACCAGAAGGAGCGCCTGGAGGATTATCACAGCCGCCAGGTGGATTATATCTGGGAGGAGTACGGGATGACGGCGAGCGAGGCGGATAGATCCGCGGACGCGGATCCCGGCAGTCCGGCGCAGCTGAAAAAGCGCATCGGGGAATTGAAAAACGAGATCAAAAACCTCGGCCCGGTCAATGTGAACGCCATTGAGGAATACCGCGAGACGGCCGAGCGCCACGCGTTCTTATCCGCGCAGCACGACGACCTGGTGAAGGCCGGGGAGGCTCTGAAGAACATCATCAGAGAGCTGGACGCGGGGATGCGCAAACAGTTTGCGGAGCAGTTTGCCCGCATGCAGACAGAATTCGGAAAAGCCTTCAAAGAGCTGTTCGGCGGCGGAAAGGGTACCCTGGAACTGGTGGAGGACGAGGATATCCTGGAGGCGGGGATCCGCATCATCGCACAGCCCCCCGGAAAAAAACTGCAGAATATGATGCAGATGTCCGGCGGGGAAAAGGCGCTGACGGCCATCGCGCTCTTATTTGCCATCCAGAACATGAAGCCCTCGCCGTTCTGTCTTCTGGACGAGATCGAGGCGGCCCTGGACGAAAACAACGTGGTGCGCTATGCCAATTATCTTAAGAAGTTGACAAAGAACACACAGTTTATTATCATAACACACAGAAGAGGAACCATGGCGGCAGCCGACAGGCTTTACGGCATCACGATGCAGGAAAAGGGAGTTTCCACGCAGGTGTCTGTCAATATGGTGGAAGGACAGTTGGACGAATAGAAAGACAGAGTCGGGATTGCCGAAAAAGGAGGGACTTTTTATGGAAGAGAAAAAAGGTTTTTTCAGACGGCTGGCAGAGGGGCTTTCCAAAACGAGGGCCAATATCGTGTCCGGTATCGACAGCATTTTCAGCGGTTTTTCCAGCATTGACGAGGATTTTTACGAGGAGATCGAGGAGACGCTCATCATGGGCGACATCGGCATCAATGCCACCATGTCCATCATAGACGACCTGAAGGCAAAGGTAAAGGAAAATCACATCAAGGATCCCGCAGAGTGCAAACAATACCTGATCCAGAGCATCAAGGAGCAGATGGATGTGAAGGACACGGCCTATGAGTTTGAAAACCGCAGATCCGTGGTGCTCGTGATCGGCGTGAACGGTGTGGGAAAGACTACCAGTGTGGGAAAACTGGCCGGCATGCTGAAGGACAGCGGGAAAAAGGTGATCCTCGCCGCGGCAGATACATTCCGCGCGGCGGCGGGCGAACAGCTTTCCGAGTGGGCGAACCGCGCCGGGGTGGAGATCATCTCCGGCCAGGAGGGGAGCGATCCGGCGGCTGTCGTCTACGATGCGGTGGCCGCGGCAAAAGCGCGCCATGCGGACGTCCTGCTGTGCGACACGGCCGGACGGCTGCACAACAAAAAGAATCTTATGAATGAGCTGGGCAAGATCAACCGGATCCTGGAAAAGGAATATCCGGATGCGTACCGGGAGACGCTGGTGGTCCTGGACGGGACCACGGGGCAGAACGCGCTTGTGCAGGCCCGGGAATTTTCGGAAGTGGCGGATATCACGGGCATCATCCTGACCAAGCTGGACGGGACGGCCAAGGGCGGCATCGCGGTGGCGATCCACTCGGAGCTCGGCATTCCGGTCAAATACATCGGTGTGGGCGAGCGCATCGACGACCTGCAGAAATTTAACGCGGAAGAGTTTGTAAACGCACTCTTCCTCTCAAATGAGAATGAATAGGGGATAACACATTATGCTGACATTGGAAAAATTTGAAGAAGCGTCTGAGATCGTAAAAAAGGTAACCCAGGAGACCAAGCTGGTGTACAGCAAATATTTCAGCGACCAGACCGGCAACCGGGTGTATCTGAAACCGGAAAACATGCAGATCACGGGGGCCTATAAGATCCGCGGCGCGTATTACCGCATTTCCACCCTGAGCAGGGAGGAACAGCAAAAAGGGCTGATCACGGCTTCCGCGGGCAACCATGCCCAGGGCGTGGCCTACGCCGCAAAGGAGCTCGGCGTGAAGGCCGTGGTGGTCATGCCGGTGACGACGCCCCTCATGAAGGTAAACCGCACCAAGAGCTACGGCGCGGAAGTGATCCTGCACGGGGAGGTGTACGACGAGTCCTGCGAGTACGCGTATCAGCTGGCGAAGGAGAACGGCTACACGTTCATCCATCCCTTTGACGACCTGGGCGTGGCGACCGGCCAGGGAACCATCGCCATGGAGATCGTCAAAGAGCTCCCCCTGGTGGACTATATCCTGGTTCCCGTGGGCGGCGGCGGCCTTGCAACGGGCGTGTCCTCCCTCGCAAAAATGCTCAATCCGAACATTCACGTGATCGGGGTGGAACCGGCGGGCGCAAACTGCCTGCAGGCTTCTCTGGAAGCGGGGGAGCCGGTGACGCTCGACACGATCAATACCATCGCGGACGGCACCGCGGTCAAGCGCCCGGGCGAGAAGGTGTTCCCCTATCTGCAGAAAAATCTGGACGGGGTCATCACGGTGCAGGACGACGAGCTGATCGTGGCGTTCCTGGACATGGTGGAAAACCACAAGATGATCGTGGAAAATTCCGGGCTTTTGACCGTGGCGGCCTTAAAGCACCTGAATGTGAAGAATAAAAAGATCGTCTCCATCTTGAGCGGCGGCAACATGGATGTGATCACCATGTCCTCCGTGGTGCAGCACGGGCTCATCCAGAGAGACCGCATCTTTACGGTGTCCGTTCTGCTCCCGGACCGTCCGGGCGAGCTGGTCCGCGTCTCCACGGTGGTGGCGGAGAACCAGGGCAACGTCATCAAGCTGGACCACAATCAGTTTGTCAGCACCAACCGCAACAAGGCGGTGGAGCTGAAGATCACCATGGAGGCTTTCGGCACAGAGCACAAAAATCAGATCGTGCAGGCCTTAGAAGAGCACGGCTTTAAGCCGAGGGTGATCCGCACAAGCCTGTAAGACGGGCGTTTTGGGCGGCTCAAAATCTATCGGCGATTTTGTGAAAAAATCTAAAAAAGGCGGATAGGCGTGAAAACCTATCTGCCTTTTGCGCACTTAATGATCTTGCATAGTAAGCGAAAAACGAAACAGGACAAAGTACACGAACGCATGTTCGACAAGAAAAAATACTTGACAGCACCGACTTTTTATATTATGATAGCCAAGGTGATGGAACATGGAGCGTATCGTGGAACAGACGCTGCTGTTTGATTTTTACGGCGAGCTTTTGACGGAACATCAGCGCAGGGTATATGAAGATGTGGTGCTGAACGACATTTCCTATTCCGAGGCGGCACAGCAGTACCAGGTCAGCCGGCAGGGCGTGCACGACCTGATACGGAGGTGCAACCATATCCTGGAAGATTACGAGTCGAAGCTGCATCTTCTGGAGCGCTTTCTCTCCATCCGCGCCAAAGTGGAACAGATCCATAAGCTGGCGAAAGGGCAGAGCGAGATAGAAAAGATCTCCAATGAGATCCTAGAGGAGTTATAGCATGGCATTTGAAAGCCTTTCCGATAAATTGCAGAATGTGTTCCAGAAACTGCGCGGCAAGGGGCGCCTCACGGAAGCGGATGTGAAGGCGGCCTTAAAAGAAGTAAAGATGGCGCTTCTGGAGGCGGACGTCAGCTTCAAGGTGGTCAAGCAGTTCATGAAGGCCGTGCAGGAGCGGGCCGTCGGGCAGGATGTGATGACGGGCCTGAATCCCGCGCAGATGGTCATCAAGATCGTGAACGAGGAAATGGTCAGACTCATGGGTTCCGAGACCACGGAGATCGCCTTAAGGCCCGGCGGGGAGATCACCGTCATCATGATGGCGGGCCTGCAGGGCGCAGGTAAGACCACCACCACGGCGAAGATCGCCGGAAAACTGAAATCGAAGGGCAGAGTCCCGCTGCTGGCGGCCTGCGACGTCTACCGTCCGGCAGCCATCCAGCAGCTTCAGATAAACGGGGAGAAACAGGGCGTTGAGGTCTTCTCCATGGGAGATAGGCAGAGCCCCGTGAACATCGCGAAAGCCGCGGTACAGTACGCGAAAGACCACAATATGAACGTGGTCATCCTGGATACGGCCGGCCGTCTCCACATCGACGAGGAGATGATGAGCGAGCTGGTGCAGATCAAGGAAGCGGTACAGGTGGACCAGACGCTTCTCGTGGTGGACGCCATGACGGGCCAGGACGCGGTGAACGTCGCGGAGATGTTCAACGACAAGATCGGCATCGACGGCGTGGTGCTCACCAAGCTGGACGGCGATTCCAGGGGCGGCGCGGCCCTCTCTATAAAAGCGACCTGCGGAAAACCCATCCTCTATGTGGGCATGGGGGAGAAACTCTCCGATCTGGAACAGTTTTATCCGGACCGCATGGCCTCCCGGATCCTCGGCATGGGCGATGTGATGAGCCTCATCGAGAAGGCGCAGGCCAACCTGGACGAGAGCAAGGCCAGGGAGATGGAACAGAAGTTCCGCAAGGCGACGTTCGGCTTTGACGACTATCTGGAGAGTGTGAAGCAGATGCGCGGCATGGGCGGCATCTCCAGCGTGCTCAGCATGTTCCCCGGCTTCGGCGGCAGCAGGATGAAGGACATCGACGGCATGATCGACGAGAAGACCCTGGCCAGAAACGAGGCCATCATTCTCTCCATGACGCCGAAGGAGCGCTCAGATCCCGACATTTTAAACCTGTCGCGCAAAAAGAGGATCGCGGCGGGCTGCGGGGTGGATATCTCGGAGGTAAACCGTCTGGTCAAGCAGTTTGAACAGAGCCGGAAGATGATGAAACAGCTTCCGGGCATGATAGGCGGTATGGGCGGTAAAAGAGGAAAATTCAAATTTCCCTTTTAATAAAGCAGAAAATCATTTAAGGAGGTGAAAATACAATGGCGGTAAAGATCAGATTGAGAAGAATGGGACAGAAGAAAGCTCCTTTCTATAGAATCGTTGTCGCAGATTCCAGATCCCCCAGGGATGGAAGATGTATCGAGGAGATCGGTACCTACAATCCCAACACCGACCCGAGCGAGTTTAAGATCGATGAGGAACTGGCGAAGAAATGGCTTGCAAACGGCGCGCAGCCGACAGATGTGGTAGGCAAGCTCTTTAAGCTGGCAGGCATCGAGAAATAATGTGAGGTGAGGGTGATGAAGGAGTTAGTGGAAGTAATCGCCAAATCTCTGGTTGAACATCCGGATGAGGTTGTGGTTACAGAAAAAGAGAGCGGCAAAACAACCGTGATCGAATTAAAAGTGGCTCAGTCCGATATGGGAAAAGTGATCGGCAAACAGGGCCGTATTGCAAAAGCGATCCGCGCTGTCGTAAAAGCGGCGGCGGCCAGGAGCGACAAAAAGGTTGTTGTGGACATCGTGTAAAACGATAGGGAGGGCTGCCGCTGGCGGCCCTTTTTGTCATAGGAAATCCCGTCGGATTTCCTATGACATATCGCACCGCGGCGGATCGTGCAATCAGAAGCTATAAGGAGAAAACAATATGGAACAATTTCTGCAGGTAGGAGTGGTCGCTTCCACCCACGGGATCCGCGGGGAGGTCAAGGTATATCCCACCACGGACGATGTGAACCGTTTTAAGAAACTGAAGACCGTCTATGCCCAGACAAAGGGCGGACAGGTCCCTCTCGAGATCCAGCAGGTAAAATTCTTTAAAAATATGGTGATCTTAAAATTCCGCGGGATCGACGACATCAACGATGTGGAGACATACAAGGGCTGTTCTCTCCTGATCGACCGCAGGGACGCCGTGGAGTTAAAACCCGGGGAGTATTTTCTGTGCGACCTCATAGGCCTGGAGGTATATGAGGATTCGGGGGATTATCTGGGTGAATTGACGGAAATCATCCGCACCGGGGCCAATGATGTGTACGCAGTAAAGACAAAAAATGCAAAAGAAGTCTTGATACCCAACATAAAAGATTGTATTATAGAGGTATCTTTAGATAAAAACAGGATGACTGTTCATCTGCTGGAGGGATTGCTGTGAAATTCCATGTGCTGACACTGTTTCCGGAAATGATCGAGAACGGGCTGCGCACAAGTATCACGGGGCGGGCACTGGAGAGAGGGATATTATCCCTGGACGCGGTCAACATCCGGGACTTTGCGGACAACAAGCACAGCAAGGTGGACGACTACCCCTACGGCGGGGGAGCGGGCATGGTCATGCAGGCGGAGCCGGTCTATGCCGCCTACAGATCAGTGGCGGAACAGGCCGGACGGCCCCTTCGCACCGTGTACCTCACTCCGCAGGGGCGCACTTTTTGCCAGCAGATGGCCCGGGAGTTTGCGCAGGAGGAGGAGCTGGTGCTGCTCTGCGGACACTACGAAGGCATTGACGAGCGCGTGCTCGAGGAGATCGTCACGGATTTTGTGTCGATCGGCGATTATGTGCTGACGGGCGGAGAGCTTCCTGCCATGGTCATGATCGACGCCATATCCCGTCTGGTGGACGGCGTGCTGAACAACGAGACCTCCGCGGAATCCGAATCCTTCCAGGATTCGCTCCTGGAATATCCGCAGTACAGCAGGCCGGAGGTCTGGCGCGGCAGGGCGGTGCCGTCCGTGCTGCTGTCCGGGCACCACGCAAATGTGGAGAAATGGAGAAGAGAGCAGTCTGTCCTGCGGACAGCCAAATGGAGACCGGATCTGCTCGCGAAGGCGGATCTCACGGAAAAAGAAAAAGAACTGTGGAAAGGAGAAGTACAAGATGGGAATTGATTGGGGAAAGAAATTTGAGGAGGTCGCGCAGAACGTGGGCGATCTGGCACAGAGCATGGTAAAAAAGACCGGGGAGGTGGCGGAGATCGTCGGACTGCGCACCAAGATCCTCGGAAAGAAAAAGAAGGCGGACGACGCCATCGCCGCTCTTGGAAAAGCATATTACGAGGCCCACAAGGACGACGCGGGCGAATTTTCCGATCAGATCATCGCGATCAACAGCATCTATAACGAGATCACGTCGCTGGAAGACGAAATAGCGGCCCTGAAGGAAAAGCTGCCGGAGGATGAAAAAGAATTTGCGCAGAAGATGGAGCAGGACGCGGAGGATATCATCAATGAGGCCAAAAAGGCGGTGACGGACGCCGAGGAGGCGGTACAGGGCGAGGATCCCGACACGGAGGCACAGGAGACGCCGGGTGATACAGCGTCCGGGGAGACGCCGGATGAGGCAGCGTCCGGGGAAGCGCCGCAGGAGACGCCGGATGAGGCAGCGTCCGGGGAAGCGCCGCAGGAGACGCCGGATGAGGAAGCGCCGCAGGAGACGCCGGCACAGGATGCCGCGGAGGATGCGAAAGCGCCCGAGGAGTAAGATGCGGGCCCGCCGTCCGGGCGAAAGCCGGGGAAAGTCAGGGCAGCGAAAAAACTGCTTGCTTTTTTGGATGGGGCATGGTAAAATTATCTACGTTGTGAGAAAATGAGATCTCAACTTCCGAAGTGAACCAGGCTCTAACCCAGTAAATATGCGGGTTAGAGCCTATTTGTCTGTATGGCTTA
>CANRIR010000018.1 GCA_947630735.1 uncultured Marvinbryantia sp. | reverse complement strand
TGCCCCGCAGGCTTGTGGAAAAAAATACAAGGGAATT
The DNA here is from genome assembly GCA_947630735.1 of uncultured Marvinbryantia sp. Classification (GTDB taxonomy): domain Bacteria; phylum Bacillota; class Clostridia; order Lachnospirales; family Lachnospiraceae; genus Marvinbryantia. Next base: position 40,354 of record CANRIR010000018.1, on the reverse strand, counting down.
GCGGAAAAAAACTTGAAAAAACGCGGATCCTATGCTAGAATATGGTTTCGTGATATATTTTAATTCCTTGCTCCGAAAGCTGCGGGGCCGCCTGCAGGCCGACGGGGCCAGAGTCCATAAGGAGGTGCAAAACGCATGAACAAGTACGAATTAGCTGTTGTTGTCAACGCAAAGCTTGAGGACGACGCGAGAGCCGCTACCGTAGAGAAGGTAAAAGAGTACATTACCCGCTACAACGGTACCATTACGAACGTGGATGACTGGGGCAAAAAGAAACTTGCCTACGAGATCCAGAAGATGGGCGAAGGCTACTACTACTTCATTCAGTTCGAAGCGGAGGCAGATGCCCCGGCGGAGATCGAAAGACATGTTCGTATCATGGAAAATGTTCTCAGATATTTGTGTGTTAGACAGGACGCATAGATAGAAAAAGGAGAATAAAATGAACAAAGTCATTTTGATGGGACGACTGACAAGGGATCCGGAGGTGCGCTACTCGGCCGGCGAAAACGCCACGGCAGTGGCCAGATACACGCTGGCTGTGGACCGCAGATACCGCCGCGAGGGAAGCGATCAGACAGCGGATTTTATCGGCTGTGTGGTTTTCGGAAGAGGCGCAGAATTTGCGGAGAAATATCTGAGACAGGGCACCAAGATCGCGATTACCGGGCGTATCCAGACAGGCAGTTATACAAACAAAGACGGTGTGAAGGTGTATACCACGGATGTGGTGGTGGAGGAGCAGGAGTTTGCGGAGAGCAAGAACGCATCTCAGGGAGCAGCCATGGACGGAGGCTTCCGCAGAGAGCAGGCGCCCGCGTCCAGGCCGGCCCCCAGCGCCGCGGCCGGAGACGGATTTATGAATATTCCGGAAGGCATCGACGAGGAGCTGCCGTTTAATTAGAGTATGATAGGAGGGAAAGATCATGGCTTATGCAAAAGGCGATAAAGCGGATTCTCCGATGAAGAGAAGAGGCGGCGTGCGCAGAAGAAAGAAAGTCTGCGTGTTCTGTGGAAAAGAAAACAACGAGATCGATTACAAGGACGTTGCAAAGTTAAAGAAATATGTTTCCGAGAGAGGAAAGATCCTTCCCAGAAGGATCACAGGCACCTGCGCGAAGCACCAGAGAGCGCTTACCGTGGCGATCAAGCGCGCGAGACACATTGCGCTGATGCCCTACGTACAGGAATAATTGTGGGACATTTGCCAACAGGCATGAAAAAAGCCTCTGGGCACCGGGAAACCGGATGCCCGGGGGCTTTTTGGATAGACTGCATTTTCTGTCATGGGATGCCGGTTCTGCGCCGCTTTCCGAAGCGCCTGCATCGGCCTCCGGCGTGACTTTGCGTGGGCCGCACGCGGGATTCTTTGTTTTTTACTGCGCGGACTGTGTGTTGTCGTCCTGCGCGGGTTCTGCGTCGGTTTCCTGTGCGGGTTCCGCGTCAGCCTCCAGAGCAGGCTCCGCGTCAGCCTCCAGAGCAGGCTCCGCGTCAGTCTCCAGAGCGGGCTCCACGTCAGTTTCCAGCGCGTCTGCATCAGCCTCTTTGCCGTCGGTTTCCGCCGTCTGGGCCGCGTCCTCCTCCTTGGGGATATAGCGGTCAAAGATGCGCACCAGGAACCAGGAGTTGCAGTAGGCCACCAGGGCGAAGCCGATCATGATCCAGGCCAGGATGGCGTAGGCAAACACGATCCCGGAGCTGATGGAAAAGATGGCGGCCGCGATGGGAATGGCGAGCATGACAATGGTCTGGGGAAGATGGCGCACCGCCATCAGGAACGCGTTCAAAAACGTATTCTTGATGGTGTTGTAGAACTTCGCCAGCACCGGGAACGCGTAGGTAAGCTCCATAGCGCCCACCAGGCTCACCACGGTGATGCCGATGGTCATAAAGTTGATGCCCTTGCCCTCCGAGAGGCTCAGGATGCGGTAATCCAGAAACAGCAGGATCAGGAACACCAGGGCGATGAGCCACATGATGGTGGCCTGCTTGAAATTCTGCTTGAAGGATTTGAAATAGCCGCGCACAATGTAGGACTCCTCGTTGCGCACCATTTTCAGGGTCACGTAGTAGAGGGCCGTCCAGGATGCGCCGATGGTCACGATGGGAAGGCAGGTGGCCAAAAATATCAGGTTCAGGATCATCAGATCTGCCATGCGCGATAAGAACCGCATGAGCGGGCTGTCCAGATTAAAAAAACCTCTCATCTAAAAACCTTCTTTCTTATACTTTTCCGGTTCGGACGCGCCCCCGGGCGGGGACGGCGAAGCGGAACTGTAACCAAGTATAGCCCATTTTGGGTAAAATTGCAACGATTTGTCCTTGACTTTACTTATTTCATAAGTTAAGATAGGTACGATATCAAAAAGCGATGACAAAGACAGTATGCTGTAACGGGTGGTATAGCGAGTTTCTCGTCCTTTTACAGGACGGGATTTTTTATATCACGGGAAAAAGAAACTGTTCGGAAAGGAGAATCTTATGTACAGCAAAGTGTCAACAGATCTGAATTTCGTGGATCGGGAAAAAAATGTGGAGAAATTCTGGAAAGAAAACCACATTTTTGAAAAGAGCATAGAGAGCCGCAAAGAGGGGCCGGTCTACACCTTCTACGACGGACCGCCCACGGCCAACGGCAAGCCGCACATCGGCCACGTGCTGACCCGCGTCATCAAGGACATGATCCCCAGGTACCAGGCCATGAAAGGCAACATGGTGCCGCGCAAGGCGGGCTGGGACACGCACGGCCTCCCGGTAGAGCTGGAGGTGGAGCGGGAGCTGGGCCTGGACGGCAAAGAGCAGATCGAAGAGTACGGCCTGATCCCCTTTATTAATAAATGTAAAGAAAACGTGTGGAAATACAAGGGCATGTGGGAGGATTTCTCCGGCACCGTGGGCTTTTGGGCGGATATGGACAATCCCTATGTCACATATTATGACGATTATATCGAGTCCGAATGGTGGGCTTTAAAGCAGATCTGGGAGAAGGGCCTGCTGTACAAAGGATTTAAGATCGTGCCCTACTGTCCGCGCTGCGGCACGCCTCTGTCCGCGCAGGAAGTGGCCCAGGGCTACAAGGACGTGAAGGAGCGCTCCGCCATCGTCCGCTTCAAGGTAAAGGACGAGGACGCCTACATTCTGGCGTGGACTACCACGCCGTGGACCCTGCCCTCCAACCTGGGGCTCTGCGTGAACCCGGTGGAGGAGTATGTGAAGGTAAAGATGAAGGAGGACGGCCGCGTGTACTACATGGCGCACGCCCTCTGCGACAAGGTGCTCGGGGAGGACGCCTACGAGGTGCTGGAAACCTATGTGGGCAAAGACCTGGAGTACAAGGAATATGAGCCGCTGTACGCCTGCTCCGTGCCCCATGTGGAGAGGCAGCACAAGAAAGCGTACTATGTGGTGTGCGACAGCTATGTCACTTTGACCGACGGCACCGGCGTGGTGCACATCGCACCGGCTTTCGGCGAGGACGACAACCGCGTGTGCGCGAAGTACGATATGCCGTTTGTGCAGCTGGTGGACGGCAAGGGAAATATGACGGAGGACACGCCCTTCGCCGGCCTGTTCGTAAAGAAAGCGGACCCGGAGGTCTTAAAAGATCTGGACGCGCGCGGCCTTCTGTTTGACGCGCCGAAGTTTGAGCACAGCTATCCCCACTGCTGGAGATGCGACACACCGCTCATCTACTACGCGCGGGAATCCTGGTTTATCAAGATGACGGCGGTAAAGGACGACCTGATCCGCAACAACAACACCATCAACTGGATCCCGGAGAGCATCGGCAAGGGGCGCTTCGGCGACTGGCTGGAGAACGTGCAGGACTGGGGCATCTCCCGCAACCGCTACTGGGGCACGCCCTTAAATATCTGGGAGTGCGAGTGCGGGTATCAGCACTCGGTGGGGAGCCGCCAGGAGCTGTACGAGATGAGCAAAAACGAGGCGGCAAAGACGGTGGAGCTGCACCGCCCGTACATCGACGAGATCACCCTGACCTGCCCGAAGTGCGGCAAACCCATGCACCGCGTGCCGGAAGTGATCGACTGCTGGTTCGACTCCGGCGCAATGCCCTTCGCGCAGCACCACTATCCGTTTGAGAACAAAGAGCTGTTCGAGCAGCAGTTCCCGGCCAAGTTCATCTCCGAGGCGGTGGACCAGACGAGGGGATGGTTCTATTCGCTTTTGGCGGAATCCACGCTGCTGTTCAACCGGGCCCCCTACGAGAACGTCATCGTGCTGGGCCATGTGCAGGATGAGAACGGCCAGAAGATGAGCAAGTCCAAGGGCAACGCCGTGGACCCGTTCGACGCCCTGAAAACATACGGTGCGGACGCGATCCGCTGGTACTTCTACATCAACAGCGCCCCCTGGCTGCCCAACCGCTTCCACGGGAAGGCCGTGCAGGAGGGACAGCGCAAATTTATGGGCACCCTGTGGAACACCTACGCGTTCTTTGTGCTCTATGCGAACATCGACGAGTTTGACGCGACAAAATATACATTGGAATACGAGAAACTCTCCGTGATGGACAAATGGCTGCTCTCCAAGATGAACACCATGATCCGCGCGGTGGACGAGAACCTGGCGAACTACCGCATCCCGGAGACGGCCAGGGCCCTGCAGGAATTTGTGGACGACATGAGCAACTGGTACGTGCGCCGCAGCCGCGAGCGCTTCTGGGCAAAGGGCATGGAGCAGGACAAGATCAACGCCTACATGACCCTCTACACGGCACTGGTCAGCGTGGCCAAGGCCGCGGCCCCCATGGTGCCGTTCATGACGGAGGACATCTACCGCAACCTGGTGTGCAGCATCGACAAAAACGCCCCCGAGAGCGTGCATCTGTGCGACTTCCCGCAGGCGGACGCCTCGCAGATCGACGAGGAGTTGGAGGCGAACATGGATGAGGTGCTGAAGATCGTGGTGATGGGACGCGCGGCCCGCAACGCCGCCAACATCAAGAACCGCCAGCCAATCGCCAATATGCTGGTAAAAGCGCCGAAGGAGCTCTCCTCCTACTTTGTGGAGATCATCCGCGACGAGCTGAACGCGAAGGCGGTCACCTTTACCCAGGACGCGGTCAACTATGTCTCCTACAGCTTCAAGCCGCAGTTAAAGACGGTGGGGCCGAAATACGGCAAACTGCTGAACGGCATCCGCCAGGCACTCGCCGGGCTGGACGGCCGCGCCGCCATGGCGGAGCTGAAGGCACAGGGTGAGCTTCACCTTGACATCAGCGGAGAATCTGTTGTATTATCAGAAGATGATTTACTGATCGAGACGGCACAGACGGAGGGCTACGTGGCGGAACAGGACAGCGAGATCACCGTCGTCCTGGACGTGACGCTCACACCGGAGCTGATCGAGGAGGGCTTTGTGCGCGAGCTGGTGAGCAAGGTGCAGACCATGCGCAAGGAGGCCGGATTCGAAGTGATGGACCACATCGTCGTCTATGCGACGGGCAATGCCAAGATCGAGGAGATCTTCAGGAAACACGAAGCCGGGATCCGCTCGGAGGTGCTGGCGGACGACATCGTTTACGATGCGCTGCGCGGCTATGAGAAAGAGTGGAACATCAACGGCGAAAAAGTAACCATGGCAGTTGAGAAGCAGTAAACGGGAGGAGATCATATGAAGAAAAAATTTGACAAAAAAGCGTTTATCAAAGATGTAACGGACAACGTGAGAGTGCTTTACCGCAAAAATCTGGAGGAGGCTACCAAGCAGCAGATTTTCCAGGCTGTCTCCTACACGGTTAAGGACACCATCATCGACAACTGGCTGGCGACCCAGGAGCAGTATGAGAAGGACGACCCGAAATATGTGTACTACATGTCCATGGAGTTCCTGATGGGGCGTGCCCTGGGCAATAACCTGATCAACCTGACCATGTATGAGGATGTGAAGGAAGCCCTGGAGGAGATCGGCTTCGACCTGAACGTCATCGAGGACCAGGAGCCGGACGCGGCTCTGGGCAACGGCGGTCTGGGCCGTCTGGCGGCGTGCTTCCTGGATTCTCTGGCAACCCTGGGCTATGCGGCCTACGGCTGCGGCATCCGCTACCGCTACGGCATGTTCAAGCAGAAGATCGAGGACGGCTATCAGAAAGAGGTGCCGGACAACTGGCTGAAGGACGGCAATCCCTTCGAGCTGCGCCGCCCGGAATACGCGAAGGAAGTGAAATTCGGCGGCTATGTGCGCGTGATCTACGATGAGCAGACGAAGCGCAACCACTTTGTGCAGGAGGGCTATCAGTCCGTCCGCGCGATCCCCTACGATTTCCCCATCGTGGGCTACAACAACCGCATCGTGAACACCCTGCGCATCTGGGATGCGGAGGCCATCAACGACTTCCAGCTCGACTCCTTCGACAAGGGCGACTACCGCAAGGCCGTGGAGCAGGAGAACCTGGCGCGCAACATCGTGGAGGTGCTCTACCCCAACGACAACCACTACGCGGGCAAAGAGCTGCGCTTAAAACAGCAGTACTTCTTCATCTCCGCCAGCGTGCAGGCGGCGATCGAAAAATATAAGAAGAACCACGCGGACATCCGCAAGTTCTACGAGAAGGCGACCTTCCAGTTAAACGACACGCATCCCACCGTGGCGGTGGCCGAGCTGATGCGCATCCTCATCGACGAGGAGGGTCTTACCTGGGAGGAGGCGTGGGACGTCACAACCAAGACCTGCGCTTACACCAACCACACCATCATGTCCGAGGCGCTGGAAAAATGGCCTATCGAGCTGTTCTCCAGACTGCTTCCGCGCGTGTACCAGATCATCGAGGAGATCAACCGCCGCTTTGTAGCGGACATCCAGGCGAAATATCCGGGCGACTTTGAAAAGGTGCGCAAAATGGCCATCATCTTCGACGGCCAGGTAAAGATGGCGCATCTGGCCATCGCGGCGGGCTACTCTGTAAACGGCGTGGCGCAGCTCCACACGGAGATCCTCAAGAGACAGGAGCTGAGAGATTTCTACGAGATGATGCCGGAGAAATTCAACAACAAGACCAACGGCATTACCCAGAGGCGTTTCCTGCTGCACGGCAACCCGCTTCTGGCATCCTGGGTGACGGCCCACATCGGCGACGAGTGGATCACGGATCTCTCCCAGATCGCGAAGCTGAAGGTCTATGCGGACGACAAGAAGGCGCAGCAGGAGTTCATGAACATCAAGTACCAGAACAAGGTACGCCTTGCCAAATATATCCTGGAGCACAACGGGGTGGAGGTGGACCCGCGCTCGATCTTCGACGTGCAGGTAAAGAGACTGCACGAGTACAAGCGCCAGCTCCTCAACATCCTGCATGTGATGTACCTGTACAACCAGATCAAAGATCACCCGGAGATGGACTTCTATCCCAGAACCTTCATCTTCGGCGCAAAGGCCGCGGCCGGCTATCACCGCGCGAAGCTGACCATCAAACTGATCAATTCCGTGGCGGATGTGGTCAACAACGACGCTTCCATCAAGAATAAGCTGAAAGTGGTGTTTATCGAGGACTACCGCGTGTCCAACGCGGAGCTGATCTTTGCGGCGGCGGATGTCTCCGAGCAGATCTCCACCGCATCGAAGGAGGCTTCCGGCACCGGCAACATGAAGTTCATGCTCAACGGCGCGCCCACTCTGGGCACCATGGACGGAGCCAACGTGGAGATCGTGGAGGAAGTGGGCGAGGAGAACGCGTTTATCTTCGGCCTGTCCTCCGATGAGGTCATCAACTACGAGAACAACGGCGGCTACCATCCGGAAGACTATTTCAACAGCGACCAGGACATCCGCCGTGTGCTGATGCAGCTCATCAACGGCGAGTTTGCCCCCAACGATCCGGAGCGTTTCCGCGATATTTACGACTCCCTGCTGAACACCAAGAGCAGCGACCGCGCGGACACCTACTTCATCCTGGCGGACTTCAAGTCCTACGCCGAGGCGCAGAGGAAGGTGGAGGAGGCGTACCGCGACGAGGAGAGATGGGCGAAGATGGCCATCCTCAACGTGGCGTGCAGCGGCAAGTTTACCTCCGACCGCACCATCCAGGAGTATGTGGATGAGATCTGGCACCTGAACAAAGAGAAGATCGATGTGAAATAAATTATGAGGAAGATCCCTGTTTTATACATTGTGATCCCCTGCTACAATGAGGAGGAGGTGCTGCCGAAGACGGCGCCCATGTTTCTGCGGAAACTTTCGGATCTGACCCAGAAGGGCCGGATCCGGGAGGAGAGCCGCGTCCTCTTTGTGGACGACGGGAGCAAAGACGGCACCTGGCAGGTAATCTGCGGCCTTGCGAAGCAGGACAGGCATTTTCTCGGCATGTCCTTAAGCCGCAACCGCGGGCACCAGCACGCCCTCCTGGCCGGTCTGATGGAAGCGAAGGATATGTGCGACATTACCATTTCCATCGACTGCGACGGGCAGGATGACATCAACGCCATGGATGATATGGTGGAAAAATATCTGGAGGGCTTTGAGGTGGTGTACGGCGTGCGCAGCAGCCGCCGGAAGGACAGTGTGTTTAAGCGCACCACCGCGAAGTGCTTTTACCGCCTGCTGCGCTGGATGGGGGCCGAGGTGGTGGACAACCACGCGGACTACCGCCTGATCTCCGCAAGGGTGATGCGGGAGCTGGCGGAGTTTAAAGAGGTCAACATTTATCTGCGGGGCATGGTTCCCCTGGCAGGGTTTAAGAGCACGACGGTCTATTATGAGCGCATGGAGCGGCTGGCGGGAAAGAGTCATTATCCGCTGGGCCGGATGATCAGTCTGGCGCTGGACGGCATTACCAGCCTGTCCATCAAGCCCATCCGCATGATCGCCGCCGCGGGGATGGTGGTCTCTTTTTTGAGCTTCCTGATGATCATTTGGATCGTGGCACAGTTTTTTGCGGGCCAGACGGTGCACGGCTGGGCCAGCACCTGCGCTATTATCTGTTTTGTGTGCGGCATCCAGCTGATCTGCACCGGCGTGATCGGGGAGTATGTGGGAAAGATTTATCTGGAGACGAAAGCGCGCCCCAGGTATATTGTGAGCGGGCGGACGTACGGGGAGGAAGACGGAGGAGAATGAAGTGAGGCCGCCGGGAGGGCTGTGGGGGTTTCCAGTGGTTCTGAAGGAAAATGGTAAGGCCGCCGGGAGTGCCCCTGCGTTTCCTGTTCTTCCCGAAAAAGGAAAGAGTGTAATGTGTGGGCCGCCGGGAGTGTCCCTGCGTTTCCTGTTCTTCCCGAAAAAGACAAATCGTGCAAAATGTTCCCGTCTGGAAAGACAGGCCGATGGCCCGTCTTCCATACGGGGACATTTTTTGCCCGCTCTGTTTTTTTCGAGGAAGTACAGTAGAAACGCAGGGGCGCTCCCGGCGGCCGCGGACATTTCTGCGGTGAATGGTGTTTGGATGGAGTGCGGTAGAAACGCAGGGGCGCTCCCGGCGGCCGCGGACATTTCTGCGGGGAATGGAATTTGGATGGAGTGCGGTGAGAACGCAAGGGCGCTCCCGGCGGCCGCTCATGTTTTATAGCAGGGATTAGGGCTGCGCATCGTTCGGGGAGAAGCAGTACATACTGAAGAATGTGGTTATGTTTGGGCCGCAGTCGTATTCCATGTGGCATTTGTCGGCCAGATCTTTTACGAAGATGCAGTATGCCGACATGCAGGAAAACATTTGCTGGGGGAAGCGGCATGGCTTGCCCTCTGTGATGGCGCAGGAGTCGCACAGGTTGCAGCCGCTTGCGCCGATCATGAGTCCCGGGATGCCCACCTGGTCGATGAACTGGCGGGTCATTTTGTTGTGTTTGCCCTTGGCGGGTTTGGTTTGGTTCCCATCCATGGGATCGTCGATGTCCCACAGTGTCTGCAGCACAATGGCATGTGTCCATTTTAAAACACGCGCTTTCATTTCTTCCACGGTGCCGCAGTCCGGCGGGCAGGCGTAGTTCACGCCGTATTTGCCGCACAGGTTCTCTGCGCACAGAGGACGGAACGAGGGCAGGAAAATAAGGTCTTTTGTCTCTATCAGGGCAGCGTTGGCGAACCCTGTTTCAATCGCTAGATGAATAAGTTTTTCTGTTGTCATGGCTCTTTTCCTCCTGGCGTTTATTCTAGCATAGTGGGAGGAAATTTGCCAGAGGGTCAGAGAAAATTGGTAGAATTTTAGATTGTTGAGAATGGCATTTGTCTGGTTGAAAGTCGGGGATATTTTTGATATACTCAAAGAAAAATCGACGTTTGTGGGAATCGGCAGGAAAATGATTCAAACGCTGGAAGAGGACGAATACTTTTAATGCCTGCTTATCAGGAAACTAGCGGTAAATGATATTATAAAAGCATATAAATGATTATGGATGGAGGGAGCACACATGACTAATACGCAAGCATGGAATTATGCGGTAGGTATGATAAAAGTAGACGGTCTTGAGCCGACAAAGGAGTTCAAGGAGTACATTGAAAAAGAAAAGCGTGGTGAAGTTACCATGGAGGATATTAAGAAATATCTTGACAGGAAATATAAAGTAAAAGTAGAGGGGTAACATGCGAAAGGAGTCAAAAAATGAAAACGATCCTTACTCTTCGCGACATAAAGAAAAGAGTTTCTGACCTTGGCTCTCAGTATGGGGCAGAGCGAATTTTCCTCTTCGGCTCTTATGCAAGAGGAGAAGCTACTGTTGACAGTGATGTAGATCTGCGTATCGATCGCGGGTATATCAAAGGCTGGGCGCTTGGCGGACTGCTGATGGATTTGGAAGCATCACTGAATAAGAAAGTTGATCTGCTTACCACAGGTAGTTTGGACAATACTTTTCTAGATGCTATTAAAAATGAGGAGGTCTTGTTATATGAGCGTAAATCGGGATAAAAATATTCTATCTGCATGTGCCTTTTGCAGATTGGAGAATTGTCTAATTCTCTGTCGGAAGAATTTCGCACTGCATATACGGCAATACCTTGGAAACAAATTCGTGGTTTCCGCAATATAATTGCTCATGCCTACGGTACTGTTGAGCCACAAATTGTATGGGAAATTATTACAACCGAATTGTCGGAGTTGAAAGACTACTGCCAGGAGCATATGGCAGAAGAATGACCGGCATTCAGGGAATAAAACAATATGAATGGAAAATTCTGATTGAACAAAATCGCTGCGCAACAGCCTGGGCAGGCCATCGCGCAGCGATTTCGTTCAATCGAAAAAAGAAATATCGGAACTTACAGGTATCAGCGTACGCACTTTTACAGAGGCGATTGAGGCCTTTTATAAAAACTAGAGTTCCCGCTGCCGGGCCGTCTGCATAAGATAGAGCAAGCAGAAAAAGGGAACGGGATGTTATGGCTATCGGATATTTAAAAATGCAGGTGCGGGCCGCGCAGGGCGCGGTTCCGGTTGAGGGTGCCCGGGTGTGGGTGCTGGACGCGGAAGAAAATCCTCTGTACTGTCTTGTCACGGACGACAGCGGGGAGACGGAGACGGTGTCTCTGGAAGCGCCGGACAGCAGCTCATCGAAGGAACCGGGCTGTTCCGAGGCTCCGTATGCGTCATACAGTGTGGCGGTGGAGGCGGAGGGCTTCGAACCGGTCTTTGTCGGGGAGGTTCCGGTTTTTGCCGGGGAGACGGCGGTGCTGCCGGTTTCGCCTGTGCCGCTTCCAGAGAATGAATATTCCCAGACGATGGAGGAGATCACAGTCGGTGCGCCCGCCGTGGCGTTTGCGCACTGGAGGCCGCAGGAGGGGAGCAGCATAGGGCCGCGCGTGCTGCGCCAGGTGGTGATCCCCGATCCGATCACGGTACACCTGGGCGCGCCGGATGTGCAGGCCGCGAATGTCAGGGTTCCGTTCCTGGACTATGTAAAGAATGTGACCGGCAGCGAGATCTACCCCACGTGGCCTGAGGCGGCTCTGAAAGCGAACATCTACGCGATCATGACGTTTGCCTTAAACCGCGTATACACGGAATGGTACAGGAGCCGCGGGTACGATTTTGACATCACGAATCACACGGCGTACGACCAGTATTATGTCCCCGGGCGGCCGATCTACGATTCGATCAGCGACGCGGTTGACGAGGTGTTCGGGGAATATGTGCGCAGGCAGGGACAGAACGCGCCCTACTTTACTTCTTTTTGCAATGGGACGACGGCAACCTGCATGGGCCTGTCCCAGTGGGGGACGGTCTGGCTGGCCGACAGGGGCTATTCTCCGCTGCAGATTTTGCGGTATTATTACCCGGACGATATTGAGATCGCCCGGACGGACATTGTCACAGGCGAGTTGTCTTCCTATCCCGGAACGGCACTGCGCGTCGGAAGTTCCGGGCTGGACGTCCAGACGATTCAGGCCTATCTGGCGAGGATCCGGCGCAGCTATCCGGCCATTCCGGCCATCGCCGACCCACCCGGGGTCTTCGGCGCGGGCACGCGGGCGGCGGTGCAGAAATTCCAGAGTATTTTCAATCTGGCTGCCGATGGGATCGTGGGCAGGGCAACCTGGTATGAGCTGTCTAAGGTGTATACAGCTGTGACCCGTCTGGCGGAGCTGGACAGCGAGGGTTCGGCCATCGGCATCGGCACGGTTCCCCCGTCCGCGGTCCTGCGGCAGGGATCGCGCGGCCAGGATGTAGTAACACTGCAGTATCTTCTGAATGTGCTCTCCCAGTACGACCCGGCGATCCCCGCCCCGGTGCAGGACGGGATCTTCGGCAGCGAGACGCGCCGGGCGGTCGTCGCGTTCCAACGGGCGGCGGGGCTCGATCCGGACGGGATCGTGGGCGCAAAGACCTGGCAGGCGCTGTACAACCGCTATCTGGGAATCGAAGAATCCCGCCCCGGATCAAAGCCGGATGTGATCATTTATACGGTCCGGGCCGGGGATACGCTCTGGCAGATCGCCCGCCGCTACGGGACGACCGTGGAGGCGATCCAACAGGCGAACGGGCTGACCGGCGACAGGATCCTGCCGGGGCAGGAACTGCGCATTCCTCTGTGATAAGAAATTATTGTTTCGCTGATGTGTTTTTATTGACAAGTTACCTCTTGATGTCGTAGTTCATGTTCATCAGATTCTGGATGGTGGACACGTCGTCCGTGATGTTGGCGTCCCCGCGGATGGTGTGCTTGATGACGCTGCTCGCCACCGCGAAATTTACCATGTCCATGGGGCGGTAGCCGTGCATCATGGCATAGATGAAGCCGCTGGCGAACGCGTCGCCGCCGCCCACGCGGTCCAGGACGTTGAAGGTAAACAGCTTGCTCTCGAAGGTGTGGCCCTCGTACCACATAAACGCTTTCAGGCTGTTTTCGCTTCCGCTGTGCGCGTAGCGCACATGGCGGGCGATGCATTTCAGGTTCGGATAGCGCTGGATGAACGCCTGGAAGATCTCGTCCTGCTGCTCGTAGCTGGGCTGCAGGGGAACGCCGTCCTTATAGTCGCCCTTGCTGTGGTCGGCTTCGTCCTTCCACAGATGGTACGGCTCGATGCCGAACAGCACGTCCACGTAGGGGAGACATTCCGTGCAGAAATCGCGCGCCTCCTCCCACGTCCACAGCTTGCTGCGGAAGTTTCCGTCAAAGCTTACGGTCAGGCCCATTTCTTTGGCCGTTTTTAAGGCGTTCATGATGAGCTCCCGGCAGTTGGTGCCGAGCGCCGGCGTGATGCCGCTCAAGTGCAGCCAGGTAAAGCCCTCCAGCAGCGCCGCAAGATCCACTTTGCTGAAATCGTACTCTGTGATGGCGCTGTTTTTGCGGTCGTAGATGACCTTGCTCGCGCGGATGCCGTAGCCGGTTTCCAGATAGTAGCTGCCGAGGCGGTGCGTCGGCGTCTCCTCCGGGGTGCTCAGGATGACAGGCGTGCAGTGCACGTCGTTGCTTCGCAGCATGCGGATGGCGCTCTTGCCGAGGCTGTTGTTCGGCACGACGCTGAAGAAGGTGCTGTCCACGCCCAGATTGGCCAGGGCCAGGGCGATGTTCGCCTCGCTTCCGCCGTAGCTGGCCTCGAAGGACGTGGCCATGCGGATCTTCTCATAGTTGGGCGGCGTCAGCCGCAGCATGATCTCGCCGATGGTAATAAATCTGTGTGTCCTGTCGCTGCCTGCAAGCAGCGGATTTGCGTGCTTCATAGAAACCTCCTCTCTGTGTGGACGAAAACTCTCCCGGCCGGGCCGCTGAATATGCGATGCCCGGCCGCTCTGGTTCATGGGATATGCGATGCCCGGCCGCTCTGGTTCATGGGATATGCGTTTCCCGGCCAGATTGGGTCACGCTTTGTCGTGGATCTCGCTGTGCAGAAGCTGCAGCGATTTTACCTCACTGTTCTTGTGCGTCTTTACGTAATGGATGCCCTCGGCGGTGGCCCTTGCCGCCGCGATGGTGGTCATGTAGGGGATCTTGCCCTTGATGGCGGCCTTGCGCAGGTAGCTGTCGTCGTGCACGCTGTCCTTGCCCACCGGGGAGTTGACGATCAGGTCGATCTGCCCGTTGGTGATCATGTCCAGGATGTTGGGGCGTCCCTCGTACAGTTTTTTCACTTTCTCAGCGGGAATGCCCGCCTCGCGGATGATGTCGCAGGTGGTGCCTGTGGCCACGATCCGGAAACCACATTCCGCAAATTTCTTCGCAACCTCGGCCACTTCCGTCTTGTCTTTGCGGTTCACGGAGATGAGCACGGTGCCCGAGAGCGGCAGCCTGGACTGTGTGGCCTCCTGCGCCTTGAAGAAGGCTTCGCCGTAAGAGCGGGAGAGGCCCAGCACCTCGCCGGTGGAGCGCATTTCCGGGCCCAGGATCGGGTCCACCTCCGGGAACATGTTGAACGGGAACACGGCCTCCTTCACGCCGTAGTTCGGGATCTCCTGCTCCTTTAAGGCAGGCACGGGCGACGGGCGTCCGGTCAGCTCCGACGTGATGATGTCCGTCGCCAGCGGCACCATGCGGATGTTGCAGACCTTGGACACCAGCGGCACGGTGCGCGACGCCCTGGGGTTGGCCTCCAGCACATAGACCCGGCCGTTCTCGATGGCGTACTGCATGTTCATAAGGCCGCGCACATGCATTTCCTCCGCGATCCTGCGGGTGTATTCCTTGATGGTCTCCACATTCTCCGGGGAGATGTGCACGGACGGGATGATGCAGGCGCTGTCGCCGGAGTGCACGCCCGCCAGCTCGATGTGCTCCATAACCGCGGGCACGAACGCGTGGGTGCCGTCGCTGATGGCGTCCGCCTCGCACTCGGTGGCGTGGTTGAGGAAGCGGTCGATGAGGATGGGGCGGTCCGGCGTGACGCCCACGGCCGCGTTCATATATTCGGTCATGCTCTCATCGTCGTAGACCACTTCCATGCCGCGCCCGCCCAGCACATAGGAGGGGCGCACCATCACGGGGTAACTGATCTTCGCGGCGATGGCGAGAGCCTCGTCCACGGTGGTGGCCATGCCCGACTCCGGCATGGGGATTCCCAGCTTCTCCATCATGGCGCGGAACTGGTCGCGGTCCTCCGCCAGGTCGATGACCGACGGGGACGTGCCCAGGATCTTCACGCCGTTCTTTTCCAGCTCCGCGGCCAGGTTTAAGGGGGTCTGCCCGCCGAACTGGGCGATGACGCCCAGGGGCTGTTCCTTCTTGTATATGCTCAGCACATCCTCCAGCGTGAGGGGCTCGAAATACAGCTTGTCGGAGGTGTCGTAGTCCGTGGACACGGTCTCCGGGTTGCAGTTGACGATGATGGTCTCAAAGCCCAGCTTTTTCAGGGCGAGGGACGCGTGCACGCAGCAGTAGTCGAACTCGATGCCCTGGCCGATGCGGTTGGGCCCGCCGCCCAGGATCATGATCTTGGGCCTGTCGTTCTTTACCGGGTTTTTGTCCGGCGCGTTGTAGGTGGAGAAATAGTAGGCGCTGTCCTGGGTGCCGCTCACGTGGACGCCCTCCCATTGCTCCTCCACGCCAAGAGCGATGCGGCGGCTGCGGATGTCCGCCTCCGGCACCGCGAGAAGCTGGCTTAAATATTTGTCGGAGAAGCCGTCCTTCTTGGCCTGGATCAGGGCCTCGTCACAGGGCAGGGATCCCTTGCCCTTCAAAAGGCTTTCTTCCTCCTCCACCAGCTCCTTCATCTGCTCGATGAACCATTTCTTCACATGGGTGATCTCATAGATCTCCTCCACGGAAGCCCCCTTCCGCAGGGCTTCGTACATCAAAAAGTGGCGCTCGCTGGACGGCGTGATGAGCCGCTGCAGGAGCTGTTCTTTTGTGAGGGTGTCAAAATCTTTGGCGTGGCCCAGGCCGTAGCGCCCGGTCTCCAGGCTGCGGATGGCCTTCTGGAAAGCCTCTTTGTAGGTCTTGCCGATGCTCATGACCTCGCCCACGGCGCGCATCTGGGTGCCCAGCTTGTCCTCCACACCCTTGAATTTTTCAAAGGCCCAGCGGGCGAACTTGATGACCACATAGTCGCCGTCCGGCACGTATTTGTCTAAGGTGCCGTATTTCCCGCAGGGGATGTCCGCCAGTGTGAGGCCGGAGGCCAGCATGGCGGAGACCAGCGCGATGGGGAAGCCCGTCGCCTTGGAGGCCAGGGCGGAAGAGCGCGAGGTGCGCGGGTTGATCTCGATGACGACGATGCGGTCGCTCACCGGGTCGTGCGCGAACTGCACGTTGGTGCCGCCGATCACCTGCACGGATTCCACGATGCGGTAGGCCTGCTCCTGCAGGCGCTTCTGCGTCTCCTCGGAGATGGTCAGCATGGGGGCCGCGCAGAAGGAATCGCCGGTGTGCACGCCCATGGGGTCGATGTTCTCGATGAAGCAGACCGTGATCATGTTGTTGTCGGCGTCGCGCACCACCTCCAGCTCCAGCTCCTCCCAGCCGAGCACGGATTCCTCCACCAGGACCTGTCCCACCAGGCTGGCCTGCAGGCCTCTGGCACAGACGGTTTTCAGCTCCTCGCGGTTGTACACCAGGCCGCCGCCCGCGCCGCCCATGGTGTAGGCCGGGCGCAGCACCACCGGGTAGCCCAGGGAGTCCGCGATCTTCAAGGCTTCCTCCACGCTGTAGGCCACCTCGCTGCGGGCCATCTCGATGCCCAGGGCGTTCATGGCGTTCTTAAACTCTATGCGGTCCTCGCCGCGCTCGATGGCGTCCACCTGCACGCCGATCACTTTTACGTTATATTTGTCCAGGACTCCCGCCTTGTTGAGCTCCGCGCACAGGTTCAGGCCGGACTGCCCGCCCAGGTTCGGCAGCAGGGCGTCGGGGCGCTCCTTTGCGATGATCTGCTCCAGCCGCTCCACGTTCAAAGGCTCGATGTATGTGACGTCCGCAATCTCCGGGTCCGTCATGATGGTGGCGGGATTGGAATTGACCAGCACGATCTCGTAACCCAGCCTGCGCAGGGCCTTGCAGGCCTGTGTGCCGGAATAGTCAAACTCGCACGCCTGACCGATGATGATGGGGCCGGATCCGATGATAAGTACTTTGTGAATATCCGTTCTTTTTGGCATTCGTATATCCTCCTGATGTGTTCTGTTATCTTTCTTTTATTATATTAGAATCTGGTAAAATCACAAGAACTTTTCACGAAAATTTTACAGATGTTTCACGGGTTCTTTCTTGCATAATATTGCTTTTAGGTATATAATATTGCTACTTCCCGGCCGGGAAGGCAGTTTAGTCTGAGAGTGGAGCGTTATGAAGAGCGATCTGGATTTTGTGCTGGGCGTTTATCTGGACAGCCTGGTAAAGGCGGCGAAGGTAAATATTGTCACCGGGGAATTTCAATTTGTCAAAGAAATGGAGAGCGAGCGAAAGGCGGGGGTGCTGGACATCACGACGATGGACGACTATCCCAAAATGATCGTCAAGAACGGGTGGATCCACCCGGACGACGAGCAGGATTATCTGTACCACATGCGTTTGTCCTACCTGCGCGAAAAGCTGCGGGAGAAAGACACGCGCCGGGTGGTGCACAGCTTCCGCAGGGTAATGGGGGAAGGCTACGCCTGGATCACGGTGTGCGTGGCGCTCCCGGCGGACTTTACGGAGGACGACCCGTGGGTGTCCTACACCTGGAGGATCGCGGACAACGATTCCCGTGCCCTGGAGGACGCCCTGTGCATGCTGTCCGGCATTTTCCACAAGATCCTGAAAGTAAACCTTACCACGGACACCTACGAGGCCATCAAGGTGTATAAAGAGGAATTGAAGAAGGAGCTGGGCTATTCCGCGTCCATCGCGGAGTGGCTGTACCAGTTTGCCATGACAGGCAACGTCCACTCGGACGACCTGCAGGATTATCTGTCGTTTACCAGCGTGAAAAAACTGCGCGCCTATTTCCGGGAGAACCGGGAGCAGATCCGTCTGCGCTACCGGCGCAGGCTGGGGAGCGGGTTCCGCTGGGTCATGATGACGCTTCTTCCCAGCGTGGAGTACGCGGACGACAACCAGATCATCATGCTCTATATACGCGACATCCACGATGAGTATGTGGAGGAGCAGGAGCACAGGAGGCAGCTGGAATATTACTGCAACTACGACAGCCTGACCGGGCTGAAGAACCGCTATTATTACGCGAACGCCTGCGAAAGGTTTGAGAAGAGGAGCAGCAGGCCGGCCACGGCGGCGATGTTCGCCGACATCAACGGTCTGAAATATATCAACGACAACTACGGGCACGAGGCGGGGGACGACCACATCCGCAGGTTCGGCAAAATGCTGCTGGACGATTTCGGGGCGGACCTGGCATGCCGCGTGAGCGGGGACGAGTTCGTGGTGGTGCTGGAGGATGTGACGGAGGCGGAGGCCGCGGCCAGATACGCGGATTTCCACGCGAAACTTTCGAAGGATCCCCTTCCCCTGGCGGCCATCGGCTTTGCCTGGAGCGAAACCCCGCGGTCGATCAGCGAGCTCGTGTCGGCCGCCGAGGCGGTCATGTACGAGGACAAGAAGGACTGCTACTTCCGGTCCCCGGAAAACGCCCGCTATTTCGAGGGACGCTACAAACCGAACCTGGAGTGAATTTTTCGGTGCTATTTCTCCAAAGTGAGAAATAGCACTATTTTTTTTGTGCACAGTAGAAATAATGCTATTGACGAAACCATCGTTTGACTGTATAATTTGACATATACGGGGCGGATTAAACCCCCGGTTTTGTACAAAATGCGTGAACGCGCAGTTTGTAAACATTATAACTTATCTAAAGGAGGATATTTTTATGAAGAAAGCATTGGTATGCTTGCTCGCAGGTGCTATGACACTTGGTATTTCCGCAACGGCAATGGCAGAGGACACCAAAACGGTTGGTATCCTGATGCCCACACAGTCTTCCGAGCGCTGGATCAACGACGGTGCAAACATGAAGTCCCAGCTGGAAGAGAAGGGTTACAAGGTTGAGCTTCAGTACGCAGAGGACGACACGGCACAGCAGGTTTCCCAGCTGGAGAACTACATCAGCATGGGCGTTGACTGTCTGGTGATCGCAGCCATCGACTCCGGCGTTCTGGTAAACGCGGAAGCGCAGGCAAAAGAGGCCGGCATCCCCATCATCGCATACGACCGTCTGCTGATGGACACGGACGCTGTTTCCTACTACGCAACATTTGATAACAAGGGCGTCGGCACCGTTATCGCGAACTACATCAAGGATGCGAAAGACCTGGATGCGGCGCGCGAGGCAGGCGAGTCCTACACCATCGAGTTCTTCATGGGCTCCCCGGACGACAACAACGCACTGTTCCTGTACAATGGTATCATGGAAGTCCTTCAGGAGTACCTGGACGACGGCACACTGGTATGCAAATCCGGCAGAACCTCCTTCGAGGACACCTGCATCCTCAGATGGTCCCAGGAGACCGCTCAGGCGAACTGCGAGAACATCCTGACGGCGAACTACGCTGACGAGGATCTTGACATTGCCTGCTCCGCATTCGACGGCTTCGCATACGGCATCAAGGCTGCTCTTCAGGGTGCTGGCTACACGGCTGAGAACTGGCCGCTGGTAACCGGTCAGGACGCTGAAGTTATGGCTACCAAGAACATCATCGACGGCACGCAGACCATGTCCATCTACAAAGACACACGTCTCCTTGCCTCCAAGGCTGTTACCATGGTTGACGCTGTGCTTCAGGGCACGGAGCCGGAGATCAACGACACCGAGCAGTACGACAATGGCGCTCTGGTTGTTCCGACCTACATGTGCACACCGGTTGCGGTTGATCAGTCCAACTACAAAGAGATCCTGATCGACGGCGGCTACTACACAGAGGATCAGTTAAAGTAAGATAAGAAGAACATCTTTTTTGGGCGGCGGAAAAATCCGCCGCCCATCTTTACGAAAACAAAGAAAAAGAAGGAGTGAGGATGGGCATGTCTGAAATTATTTTGGAGATGAAACATATTACAAAAGCATTTTCGGGCGTGAAGGCTCTGGATGATGTGAACCTGCAGGTTCAAAAAGGCGAGATCCATGCTCTCTGCGGCGAGAACGGCGCAGGAAAGTCCACCCTGATGAATGTTCTTTCAGGCGTATATCCCCACGGCACATACGATGGGGATATCATCTATAAAGGAGAGACCTGCAAGTTCCACAGGATCAAGGACAGCGAGAACAAGGGCATCGTTATCATCCACCAGGAGCTGGCCTTGAGCCCTTATCTGTCCATTGCGGAGAACGTGTTCATGGGCAACGAGCAGCTTTCCATGAGGGGCGTGATCGACTGGACGAAGACCAGGGAGCGCGCGAAGGAAGCGCTGGAGCATGTGGGCCTGCAGAACGAGAACCTGAACGCTCCCGTGAACACCCTGGGCGTTGGAAAACAGCAGCTGATCGAGATCGCGAAGGCAATGGCGAAGAACGTGGAGCTCCTGATCCTGGACGAGCCGACGGCCGCCCTGAACGACGAGGAGTCCGCGCAGCTTCTGGAGATCATGCTGGAGCTGAAGAAGAAGGGCGTTACCTGTATTATTATTTCCCATAAGCTGAATGAGATCAGCTACGTGGCGGATTCCATCACGATCATCCGCGACGGCAAGACGATCGAGACCCTGAAGAAGGGCGTGGACGAGTGGTCCGAGGACCGCATTATCAAGGGCATGGTCGGGCGTGAGATGAACAACCGCTATCCGGTCCGCGACAACTGCCCGATCGGCGATGTAGTAATGGAGGTAAAGAACTGGAATGCGTACCACCCGGAGATCGCCGACAAGCAGATCTTAAAGAACATCAACATCAAGGTGCGCGCGGGCGAGGTGGTGGGCCTGGCCGGCCTGATGGGCGCGGGGCGCACCGAATTTGCCATGAGCCTGTTCGGACATTCCTACGGGCAGAAGATCAGCGGCGAGGTTTATATGCATGGAAAGAAGGTCAGCACAAAGACGGTGAAGGACGCGATCGACAACAAGATCGCCTACACCTCCGAGGACCGGAAAACATACGGCCTGGTGCTGATCAACGACATCAAGACGAATATGACGATGGCGGCCCTGCGCGCGTATTACGCGAATGGCCAGATCGTGAACGAGCGCCAGGAAAACCTGGATGCGGAGGAATATAAGGAAAAGATCAACGTAAAGGCAACCTCCATTCACCAGACCGTGGGCTCTCTGTCCGGCGGAAACCAGCAGAAGGTTGTGCTGGCAAAATGGATGATGACGCACCCGGATGTGCTGATCCTGGATGAGCCCACGCGAGGCATCGATGTGGGCGCGAAGTATGAGATCTACTGTGCGATCAACGATATGGCGCGGGAG
This sequence comes from uncultured Marvinbryantia sp., assembly GCA_947630735.1. Taxonomy (GTDB): domain Bacteria; phylum Bacillota; class Clostridia; order Lachnospirales; family Lachnospiraceae; genus Marvinbryantia. The sequence continues at coordinate 18,641 of CANRIR010000018.1, read as the reverse complement.
GGAAAGGCGATCATCGTCATCTCCTCCGAGATGCAGGAGATCATCGGCACCTGTGACCGCGCGTATGTGATCAACGAGGGCAGGATCGCGGGCGAACTCGACCGCAGCGAGCTGAGCCAGGAGAGCATCATGAAGTGCATCATGGACAGCAACGGGAAAGGAGAAGAATAATGGAAAATAAGAAGAAATACATTAATCTGGATATTAAATCCTTTGGTATGATCGCGGCGCTGATCATTATCTTCATCATCTTTTATGTGCTGACGAAGGGTTCCAACGCGACGCCCACCAACATCAACAACCTGATCATGCAGAACGGCTACATCATCATCCTGGCGACAGGTATGCTGCTCTGCGTACTGACCGGCTACATTGACCTGGGCGTCGGCTCTGTGGTTGCCCTCGGCGCGGCCTGCGCGGCCAAGCTCGTGGTGGAGCAGGGCTGGCCGGTTCCCCTGGCATGGCTGATAGCTGTGGCGATCGGCCTGGCGGTCGGTGTGTTTGCGGGCTTCTTCATCGCGTTCCTGGACATCCCGCCCTTTGTTGTGACCCTGGCGACCATGCTGATGGGCCGCGGCCTTACCTACACGCTGCTGCGCTCCCTGACGGTGGGTCCCCTTCCGGCGGACTATTCGTTCATCGGCGTGGGCTTTCTGCCGACGGTCAAGGTGCCGCTGGGAGAGGGCAGTATAGACATTGTCTGTATTGTGGTCGCCGCGCTGGTCACGGTGGGCATTATCTTTGCCGAGGTAAAGACCATCCGCACGAACAACAAATATGGATTTGCGAACCTGGTTCCGTGGCAGATGGCCATTAAGGATGTGGTCATCCTGGCGATCGTATGGTTCTTCTTCACAAGGCTTGGCATGTACAACGGCATTCCCATCCAGCTGGTGGTGCTGGCCATCATCGTGGGCATCTACCACTTTGTCACCAGCAAGACCGTGGCGGGCCGCCAGATCTACGCCATGGGCGGCAACGCGAAGGCCGCAAGCCTTTCCGGTATCAATACGAAAAAAGTGTTCTTCTGGGTGTATGTGAACATGGGCGTGCTCGCCTCCATCGCGGGCATCGTGCTCTCTGCCCGCCAGGGCGGCGCAAACCCGAAGATGGGCGACGGCGTTGAGATGGACGCCATCGCATCCTGCTACATCGGCGGCGCGGCTGCGTCGGGCGGCGTCGGCACCATCATCGGCGCTGTGGTCGGCGCTCTCGTTATGGGCGTTCTGAACAACGGTATGTCCATGTGCGGCATGTCCACCGATCTGCAGAAGGTGGTCAAGGGCGCCGTGCTTCTGGGCGCGGTCGTGCTGGACGTTACCACCAAGAAGAAAAAGGGTTAAGAATAGCCTTGCCATTTGGATGAATTTGTCATACAATCTTTATACGCACTCCGCCCGGCGGGTATCCGTCGGGCGGATGAAATTAGATCAGAAAAGAGGTTTGTTTGAATGGCTGAAAAATCTTGCAGCAGCGCAGAGGGCTGCACAAGGGAGAGCTGTGAGGGCTGCCCGAGCAGGCAGGAGCCCCAGAGCTTTCAGGTGGAAGCGAATGTATTTTCCGAGATAGATCATGTGATCGGCATTGTGAGCGGCAAGGGCGGCGTGGGCAAATCGATGGCCACGGCGTCCCTTGCCAATCTGCTGGCGGCGAAGGGCTACCGCGTGGGCATTCTGGACGCGGACATCACGGGGCCGTCCATCCCGAAAATGTATGGCCTGCACGGCCCGGCCCCGGTGGACGACCAGGGGATCTATCCGATCCTCACGGAAAATGATATTAAGGTGATGTCCCTGAACCTGATGGTGCCGGACGAGGAGTCGCCCGTCATCTGGCGCGGGCCGATCATCGCGGGCGTGGTCAAGCAGTTCTGGAGCGATGTGATCTGGGGCGAGCTGGACTATCTGCTGGTGGATATGCCGCCCGGAACCGGCGATGTGCCCCTGACGGTGTTTCAGTCGCTTCCGGTGGACGGCGTGATCATTGTCACGTCCCCCCAGGAGCTGGTGCAGATGATCGTGAAGAAGGCATATAATATGGCGAAGGCCATGAATATCCCGGTGCTGGGGATCGTGGAAAATTACAGCTGGCTGGAATGCCCGGACTGCGGGAAGAGGATCCCGGTGTTCGGGGAGAGCCACATCGACGAGGTGGCGGCCGGCATGGATCTGAAGGTGCTCGGAAAGATGCCGATCGATCCGAAATTCGCCGCGCTGGCGGACGGAAGTTTTGCGCAGGCGCAGAACCCGCACCTTGCGGAGGCGTGCGCGGTGCTGACCGCTATGCCGAAGAAAAGCGAAGAAGCGTGAAATAACTTTGAAGCAGGAGGGTTTCCATGAAACGGGATCAGATACCGGAAGTTTTGAAAAAAGAAAGTGTGAGGCAGCTTTTTGCGGATCTGTACGGCGCTGCGGATGTCGAGGCGAACATGGAGCGCTACCGCCATCTGGCGGAGGGCTTTGCGGAGCATTTCGGCGACGAGGAGTTTGAGCTGTTTTCCTCGCCCGGGCGCACGGAGATCGGCGGCAACCACACGGACCACAACCATGGAAAGGTGCTGGCGGGCAGCGTGAACCAGGACTGTATCTGCGCGGCGCGCAAAAACGGCACCAATACCGTGCACATCATCAGCGAGACCTTCCGCCAGGATTTTACCATAGATCTGAACGATCTGGAGGATGCGAGGACCACCGGCACCGTGCCGCTCATCAAGGGGATCCTGGCCGGTTTTCGCGAGAGGGGCTTTGCGGTGGGCGGCTTTGACGCGTTTACCACCAGCAACGTCATCAGCGCGGCGGGCGTCAGTTCCTCCGCGTCCTTTGAGATGCTGATCTGCAGCATGTTAAATTATTTCTTTAACGACGGGAAAGTAAGCATTACCGACTACGCCCATGCCGGGCGCTACGCGGAGAACCGCTACTGGAAGAAGGCGTCCGGCCTGCTGGATCAGATGGCCTGCGCCTGCGGGGGCGTTGTGACCATCGACTTTGCGGACAACGAGAACCCGAAAGTGGAAAAGATAGACTTCAGCCTGGATGAGATCGGCTGTGATCTGCTGATCGTCAACACGGGCAAGGGGCACGCCAACATGAGCGACGAGTACTCGGCGGTTCCGGTGGAGATGAAACGGGCCGCGTCCTTCTTTGGAAAAGAAGTGCTGGCACAGGTGCCCTACGACTTGTTCCTGGAAAATGTGCCGAAGCTGCGCGCAAAGCTGGGCGACCGCTGTGTGCTGCGCGCCCTGCACTTCTACAATGAAAACTTCCGCGTGGACGAGGAGGTGGCGGCCCTCAGAGAAAAGCGCTATGACGACTTTCTCAGGAGCGTCTGCGCATCGGGGGACTCCTCCTGGAAGTGGCTGCAGAACTGCTACTGCATCGAGACGCCGCACGAGCAGGCCATCTGCGTGGCGCTCGCCCTCACGGAGCTGTACCTGAAAGATGTGAAAAAATGCGCGTACCGCATCCACGGCGGCGGATTTGCCGGCGTCATCATGGTGATCCTGCCGAAGGAGTGCACGGACGGCTACACCAGATACATAGAAGAAAAGCTGGACGACAGATGCGTCTACAAAATGACCATCCGCAAATATGGAGCCATCCACATGGAATTGTGATAAATCTATTTCCTGTGCTCTGTCAGCACGTAGATCAGCGTGTAGCACGCCATGATCCCGGACACCGTGGGGGCGATCATGCCGAGCTTGCCGAGATCCTGGGCGAAGAATTTCGCGAACAGGTACACCATGGGGATGCGCAGAAGCAGCGCGCCGCAGCAGCTGCTCACCATGGTCCACACCGTCTTCTGGCGGCCGTTCAGGTAGCCGTTCAGGCAGAACACGATGGTCACCAGGAAATAGTCGTAGCTGCAGGAGCGGAAGAACGGCACGCCCGCCGCGATCACGCGCTCATCCTTTGAGAACACGCCGATCATGGACTGGGGGCTGAACTGCGCCCACAGCCAGAACAGAAGCGAGATGCACAGGGCAAAGCCCAGGCCGTACCAGAGCGACTTGCGGGCGCGCTCCGGCTTGCCCGCGCCGATGTTGTGCGCGGTGAGGGCCGCCAGCGCGTTGGCCACGGATGTGCCCGAGAGCATGGCGAACACGTCGTACTTGCTGGAGATGCCCACCACCGCGGCCGCGTACACGCCGCAGCCGTTCATGACGGTCATCAGGTACAGAAAGGAGATGCGGATCATCAGCTCCTGGAACGAGATGGGGATGCCCACCCTCGCGAGTTCCCGCGCCAGCGCGGGGACCGGCCGGAAGCTGGCCGGGCGGAAGTCGAAGATGAAGTCCGTTTTTTTCAGGTAGACGATGGCCGACGCCATGCTGAAGGCCTGGGAGATGATGGTGGCCAGGGCCGTCCCGGCCACGCCCAGCCCGAGAAAGCGGACGAACACAAAATCCAGGATAATGTTTAGGGCGCAGGCGATGCCCACAAAGATCATGGGCCGCGTGGAGTCGCCGCAGCCGCGCAGGATGGCGCTGATGGCGTTGTAGCCGCACACAAACAGGTTGCCCGCCGCGCAGATGGCCACGTACTGCATCGTCAGGGAGAAGGATTCCTTTGGCGTGGATAAAACCCGCAGAAGGGGCCGTTCAAAGAGAAGCATCAGGGCCGTCAGCAGGAGGGCGACCAGAGCAAAGACCGTCAGGGTTGTCCCGATGGTCTTTTTTACGAGATCATATTTTTCGCAGCCCATGTAGCGCCCGATGATGACGGTGCTGCCCAGGGTAAGGCCGGTCACCAGGCTGGTGACGATCTGCGTGACCTGTGTGCCGGTGGACACGGCGGCCACGCTCTCGGCGCTGCAGTATTTTCCCACCACGAACAGATCCACCGCCCCGTACAGGGACTGCAGGATGTTGGCGATCAAAAAGGGAATGGCAAAGACAAGGAGGGTCTTCAGGATGCTGCCCTCCGTCAGGCTGTGGTTTTCCATTGTGTGTTCCATGGTCAGAACCCCAGCGTCTCGCCCACCAGCACCACATGGATGCGCTCGGGGTCGCGGCTAAATTCCAGCACGTGCAGCATGCTGCAGATCTTCTGCTTCGAAAAACAGTGGTGGCAGACGCCGTCCTTCGTGCAGGGCGTCTCCAGCCCCAGGCGGATGGAGTTGGGCGGGGCCGCGATGTTGTGCGCCCGGTCCACCGCCTCCTCCAGGGAGGAGACGACCTTGTTCATGCCCGCCAGGATCACCACATGGTCGGGCCCGTAGGAGAGGGCGGCCACGCGGTTGCCGTTTCCGTCTATGTTCACAATGCGCCCGTCCAGAGTGATGGCGTTGGCGCTCATCAGATAATAGTCCGCCGAAAACGCCTTCCGGTAAAACGCCTTCATTTCCTCCGGTTTTACCTCGGCCCGGTCCCACAGCGTGACGGGGGCCTGCTTCAGCGCGTCCAGGAGTCCGCACTGCCGGATGGACTCCGAGCCGCCCCAGGTAACCGCCGCCCCCTCGGGGATCCGAGAGCACACATATTCCGCCGCGCTTTTGCCGTCCGGGCAATAGCGGCCGCTGATCTGCCGTTTCTGAAGGGCCTTGATGATGGTCTCGGCCTGCTTTTCATAAAAAGAAGAGATAGCGCTCATTCCAAAAACCTCGCAATTCATTTTTTGAACCAGTATAGCATCCGGTGCCAAAAAAAGCAACCGCGCCGTTCGCGGAAAAAGGCATTGAAAAACGGGCATTTTACAAGTATAATCTTTTTTAGACGAAAAAGGAGTGAAAACCAACCATGAAAAAATTACTTACTTTGATCGAAGAAGAACTGGCGCCCGCTTTTGAGAAGGCGGGGTACGACGCGTCCTACGCGCGGGCCGCGGTGTCCAACCGCCCGGATCTGTGCGAATTTCAGTGCAACGGGGCCATGGCGGCCGCGAAGGCCTACAAAAAAGCGCCCGCCGTCATCGCGAACGACGTGGCGGCAAACTTGAAGGGGAGCCGCATGTTTGAGAGCGCTGAGGTGGCGAACCCGGGCTTTCTCAACCTGAAGCTGTCAGGCAGTTTCCTGGCGGATTACCTGAACGATATGCAGGCGGATGAGAACCTGTCGGTGGAGAAGGCAAAAGATCCCCTTACCATTGTGCTGGATTACGGCGGGGCGAACGTGGCGAAGCCGCTGCACGTGGGGCACCTGCGCCCGGCCATCATCGGCGAGAGCATCAAGCGCATCGGGCGCTTTTTGGGGCACCGCGTGATCGGCGACGTGCACCTGGGCGACTGGGGCCTGCAGATGGGCCTCATCATCGTGGAGCTGAAGCGCCGCCAGCCGCAGCTTCCTTATTTTCAGGAGGATTACGAGGGGGAGTACCCGAAGGAGGCTCCCTTTACCATAAACGATCTGGAGGAGATCTACCCTGCGGCCAGCAGGAAGTCCAAGGAGGACGAGCAGTACCGCCAGGAGGCCCTGGAGGCCACTTACCAGCTTCAGAAGGGCAGGCGCGGCTACCGGGCGCTGTGGCGGCACATCATGGACGTGTCCCTGCCGGATCTGGAAAAGAACTATGATCGGCTGCACGTGGAGTTCGACCTGTGGAAGGGCGAGTCGGACGCGGAGCCCTATATCGCGGATATGGTGGAGAAGATGAAAGCGGACGGCATTGCCCGGGAGGACCAGGGCGCGCTGGTGGTGGACGTCAAAGAAGAGGGCGACGCCAAGGAGATCCCGCCCTGCATCATCCTGAAGTCGGACGGGGCGGCATTGTACGCCACCACCGACCTGGCCACCATCGTGGAGCGCCAGAAGCTCTACCAGCCGGACGAGATCTTCTACGTGACGGACAAGCGCCAGGAGATGCATTTCATTCAGGTGTTCCGCTGCGCGCGGAAGGCCGGCCTGGTGCCGGAAAAGACGAAGCTGACCTTCCTGGGCTTCGGCACCATGAACGGAAAAGACGGCAAGCCCTTCAAGACCAGGGACGGCGGCGTGATGCGGCTGGAGCAGCTCATCGGGGACATCGAGGAGGAGATGTACCGCAAGATCGTGGACAACCACGAGATCGACCCGCAGGAGGCGAAGGAGACCGCGAAGATCGTGGGGCTCTCCGCCCTCAAGTACGGCGATCTGTCCAACCAGGCGCCGAAGGATTACATCTTCGACATCGACCGCTTCACATCCTTCGAGGGGAACACCGGTCCCTATATCCTGTATACGATCGTGCGCATCAAGTCGATCCTGAACAAATACGGGGCCGCCCATGCCGGGCAGGAGGACGGCGCCATGCAGGCGTACGCGAACGCGAGTGAGAAGGCGCTGATGCTGGAGCTTGCGAGGTTTAACGGCGTGATGGAAAACGCTTTTGAGGAGGCGGCTCCCCACAAGGTCTGTTCCTATATCTATGATCTGGCAAACGCGTTCAACCGCTTTTACCACGAGACGAAGATCCTGACGGAGGAGGACAAAGCGCGGCAGGCGTCGTGGATCCTGCTCCTGCGCCTGGTGCGCCGGGTGCTGGAGTGCTGCATCGGCGTGCTGGGATTCGAAGCGCCGGAGCGCATGTGACAAAAAGCGTGGACTTTTCGGGGGCAGTGTGGTATTATCAACGATGAGGTGAGGAAAATGTCTAATAAGAGGAAAATATCAACCATATTAGGGGTTTGCGCGGCGACGGTCGTGGCGGCCGGAGGCAGCGCTTACCTGACCAACACAGGGCTGTCTCTTTTGAATACCAACTGGCAGACGGCGTTTCAGCCGGAGGATGAGCGGCAGGACACGAGGGAGACCGAGCTGCCCATCGAGGTGGAACAGTTCGCGAAGACGGAGGATTCCTTTGTCGTAGTCGCGAAGAACGATCTGCAGACGGAGCCGGAGACGGAGTCCGAGACTGAGACTGAGACGGAAAAGAAGGACAGCACGGAGAAAGAGACCACAAAGAAAGAGACGGAGAAGAAGAACTCCACGGAGAAAGAGACCACAAAGAAAGAGACGGAGAAGAAGAGCTCCACGGAGAAGGAGACCACAAAGAAAGAGACAGAGAAAACGAGCTCCACAACGAAGCAGACAGAGAAGACTTCCACGACGAAGCAGACGGAGAAGGCTTCCACGACGAAGCAGACAGTAACGCCTTCCACAACCAAACAGACAGAGAAGACCAGCACGCAGAAGGAGACGCTGACCGGCAGCGCCAATAAGAGCACCACTGGGAGCACAGCGAAAAAGCCCACGGTAGTACAGGCCTCCGAGCCGTCCGACTCCGGAAGTTCCTCGTCGTCTCAGACAGCCGCCGGGCCGATGTACGCCACCATGCAGGTGAACGTGCGCTCCAGCGCGAACGCGGAGAGCCTGATCCTGGGCACGTTAAGCGAGGGCGAGAGCGTGACGGCCACCGGGAAAAAGAGCGGGAACTGGGTGCAGGTGACTTACAACGGCAAGACCGGCTATGTGAACGGAAAATATCTGACGAGCAACGCCTCGGCCGCCGGCACCTGGCAGGACGATGACGCGGACAATGGGAGCGTGTCGGGCAGCTCATCGGGGAACTCTCAGGAAAATTCTTCCGGCGGTTCCTATGAAAACGGCAGTTCCTCCGGCGTGGTCATCGTCAGCGGCACGATGTATGCGTCCACGGATCTGAATGTGCGCAGCGGCCCGGGCAAAGATTACGCGTGGCTGGGCGGCATAGCCGCGGGCGAGAGCATAGGCGTCACGGGAAATACCAGCGGGAACTGGACCGAGGTGAGTTACGGCGGCCAGATAGGCTATGTCTATACCAGCTATCTCGTGTGGGATCCGGATGAGATCGGCGCGGGCGGATCCTCCGGGGGAGGCGGATCTTCCGGCGGCTCCTCGGGCGGTTCTTCGAGCGGCGCGTGGGACAGCAGCTACACCTACTATGATATCAGCACCCGTTATCTCTCCGCGGACGAGCTGAGCGGCTGGTCGGAATCCGACCTGGCGCTTCTGCGCAACGAGGTGTTCGCCAAGCACGGCAGGATCTTTACGTCGCAGAGCTATCGGGATTATTTTTCACAGAAGACATGGTACACGCCAACCTATGACCCGGATTACTTCGACGCCAATATGAGCAGCTTCCTGAACAGCTATGAGATAGCGAACCTGCAGCTGATCCTGCAGATCGAGGATGCGAACGGGTACGGAGGAATGTAAGATGGCGGACAACAATCAGCAATATATGTGGAGGCAGAGAAGAAAAAGAAACGCGCGCATCACCGTGTGGCTTATCTTCGTGGTCCTCGCCGCGGCGGGCGGGACCTTTGCCTATAAAGGGTTGAAAGACAGCAACCCGCAGACCGTGGCGGAGCGGTATGTCAAAGAAAAAGCCGGGGTGGACGATTTTACCGTGAAGACGGGCAATCGGTCCCTCACCTCCGCCAACCAGTTTGTGCAGGACTACACGTTCACCTATGTCACGGACGGCAGCACGGTGGAAAAGAGGGTCAGCCTGGTCCAGCAGAATGAGAAAAAGTACGGGCTGTTCCCCCAGTGGAGCGTGCAGCCGGAGACGGTGCAGTATGTGGATGTGCAGCTGATCGCCCCGGTGGGCGTGCAGGTGCTGGTGGACGGGGTCGCTCCGACAGATTCTGACGTGCAGACGGTGGACGATCTGTCCCCGGGGGCCGTGTGCTATCAGCTCTCCGTGGACGATATGGGCGGAAAGCTGCAGGTCAACGGGCTTCCTTTTGAGAGCTATGAGGGGACGGTCCTCACCGGCGAGGAGACGGTGGACGTCCGCAATGCGCTGGAAGTGAGCGAGAACGCGAAGGTGCAGATGGAGGAGATGGGAAAGAGCATGCTGAACGAGCTCTTTACCGCCGTCGTCTCCGGAAAGCAGGCGTCCGATCTCGGCAGCCTGTTTGACCAGGTCCCGGATAAAGAGGATCTGTTTCAGAGACTTTCGGAGAATCTCCTGGAAGATGGGACTCCCAAAGTGAGCAGCATATCATTTGATAAATTTGTGCCGGAATTCGGCGGCATCTACTATCCCGGAAAAGACGAGGAGCCGTTTGTGGGCATGGAGATGACACTCTCTTACACCTGCAGCTTCGAGCCGGCAGACAAAGCGGACAAAGCCGCGTCCGGGGATGAGACAGCGTCCGGGGACGAGACGGAGGATGAGACGGAAGAGGAGTCCGGCACCGAGGCGGCCAAGAGCCAGGATAAAGAGGCGGTGTTTTTCTTCCGGTACCAGGACGGCGCGTGCACGGTCTCCTCGGTCAAGGTTCCGGGCATTCTCTGACAGAAGGGCAGTTTGAATGAAAAAAAAGACAGGTAAGCGGATAAGATCTGCGGCGCTGCTCCTGGCGTTTGTCCTGTTGTCGGGCAGCGCGCGGCCGGTGTGCGTGCGCGCGATGCTGACCGAGGAGGAGCAGATCGCCAATAAAAAGAAGAAAGAAAAGAAAGCGCAGGCCGAGGCGAAAGCGCGGCAGACGGGCACGGCGCAGTCCGCGGCCGGCGCGCAGGCAAAAGCGCCGGATGCGCAGCAGACCGAGACGGAAACACAGACGGAAACGAAAGCTGCGGACGCACAGACGGAGACGAAAGTAACGGACGCGCAGAACGAGACGCAGGCTCAGACCGGGAAAGCGGCGGATGCGCAGCAGACCGAGACGGAAACGGAAACGCCGCAGACGGAGACAGAGGCTCCCCAGACCGAGGCGGAGACAGAAACGCCGCAGACGGAGGCGGCAGACGGGCCGCTCATCGCGATCGACCCGGGGCACCAGGCGCCCGGGAGCGAACTGTCCGGCACAGAGCCAAACGGCCCGGGGTCTGAGACGGAAAAGGATAAGACGGCGCCCGGCACAAAGGGCGTGGATTCCGGCGTGGAGGAGTATGAGCTGGATCTGGACATTTCCCTGCAGCTTGAGAAGGAGCTGACCAGCCGGGGCTACCGCGTGATCCTCACGCGGAGGGAACACGACGTCAGCTTAAGCAACATCGACCGCTGCGAGATCGCCAACGAGGCGGGCGCGGACATCCTGCTCCACATTCACGCGAATACTATTGATGACGCGGGCGTGTCCGGGGCGGTGGGCACGGTGCCGTCCGAGTCTAACCCGTACATCGGCGAGCTGTATGACAGCTGCATGACGCTCTCGGATGATATCCTGCGGGCGTACTGCAGGGCCACGGGCCTGAAGAATAACGGCTCCTGGAGATCGGACAATATGGCCTCCATCAACTGGAGCGAGATGCCGGTGGCCATCCTGGAGCTTGGCTACATGTCCAATCCAGGGGACGACGCCTATATCACGGATCCCGGGAACTGGGAGAGCATGGCGGAGGCCATCGCGGACGGCATAGACGAGTATTTCGGGAGATAGCGGAATGTTTTGGAACGGCATCTACAAGGCCGGCAGAGTGGCGGGACCTGTCCTGCTCTATTATCTGGCGGCGAATATCGTGGTTATAGTGGGAAGAATGGGGCTGCATATCAACGATGCAGCCCTTCTGACAACTGCGGCGGCAGTGCTGGTGCTGCCGTTTTTCCTGCAGAGCTGCCGCGGGGACGCGCGCGCACAGGGAAGGGAGTTCCCGGGGCATCTGCCCTGGAAGGCCGCCGTGTGCATCCCCGTGCTGGCGGTGTTCTGCAACTGGGCCCTGACGGAGCTTTTGAACCTGTTGCTGCAGCTTCTGCCAAAGCAGCTTCCCAACACAGCGCAGGAGGCGCTGTTTGCCAGCGGCTTTTGGGCGCAGCTGATCGGCATCGGCATTGTGGTGCCCGTGATGGAAGAAGTTTTATTTCGGGGTCTTGTATATCAACGCCTGAGGGGGTATACTAAAACTGCGTGGCCTGCCATCGTGCTCTCGGCTGCCGCCTTTGCGCTCTATCATGGGAACCTGATCCAGATTCTGTTCGCGTTCCCCATGGGGCTGCTCCTGGCGGAGCTGTACCGCCGGTGGGACACCATCAAGGCGCCCGTCTTGTTCCACATTGCCGTGAATGTGAGCTCCATCTGTTTTACGGCATTTTTCTGACGGCGCATAAGGAAAGAAGAGGAGAGGCTAATGAAAAAAGAAATTTTAAGCTGGATAGGTTGTTTTGCCGTGGCGATCGTCGCCGCGCTTTTGATCGTCACCTTCATCGGACAGAGGGTTACGGTGGACGGGCACTCCATGGAGTCCACCCTGGAGGACGGGGATAACCTGATCTGCGACAAGATCAGCTACCGCTTCGGCGAGCCGAAGCGCTTCGACATCGTGGTGATCTACCCGGAGCCCGCCGAGGAGACGGGATTCTTTGAGGGGATCGTCAACTGGGTCAGACAGACCTTCGGGCTGTCCAAGGCGAGAGACCGCTGGATCAAGCGCATCATCGGCCTGCCGGGCGAGGAAGTGCGCATCGACCTGGAGGGCAATATCTATATCAACGGAGAGAAGCTGGAGGAATCCTACGGAAAAGAAGTGATCCAGGATCCGGGCATGGCCATCATGCCCATCAAGCTGGGCGAGGACGAGTACTGGGTGATGGGCGACAACCGCAACCACAGCAGCGACAGCCGCGTCATCGGTCCGGTTCCCAGGGACCAGATCCTGGGCAAGGCGTTCCTGCGCATCTATCCGTTCAGCAAGTTCGGTTTTATTAAGCACCAATAAAGATAAGAGAAGGAGTGTAGGACATGGAGAGAGCAAATGTTTGGAACCGCTACAGCCAGGCGCAGAGGGAGGAGCTGGAACAGCTCTGCGGCGATTACCGCCGCTTCCTGGACGGCGGAAAGACCGAGCGCGAGTGCGTGAGGGAGGCGGTTGCGCTGGCCCGGGAGGCGGGCTACCGCGATCTGGGCAGCGTGATCCGGCAGCATGAGACTTTAAAAAGCGGGGACAAGGTGTACGCCGTCTGTATGGAAAAGGCGATCGCCCTGTTCCGCATCGGAAGCGGGGACATCGAGCAGGGCATGAACATCCTGGGAGCCCATGTGGATTCCCCCAGGCTGGACGTCAAGCAGAACCCGCTCTACGAGGACACGGAGCTGGCCTATCTGGACACGCACTACTACGGCGGCATCAAGAAATACCAGTGGGTGACCATCCCGCTGGCCCTGCACGGCATCGTGGCGAAGAAGGACGGCAGCGTGGTGGACGTCTCGGTGGGCGAGAGGGAGGACGACCCGGTGTTCTGCATCAGCGACCTTCTGGTGCACCTGTCTAAGGAGCAGCTGGAAAAGACGGCGGACAAGGTGGTGGAGGGCGAGGCCCTGGACCTTCTGATCGGCAGCATCCCCTTAAAGGACACGGAGAAGGACGCGGTGAAGGCCAATATCCTGCGCCTTCTGCAGGAGCGCTACGGCATCGAGGAGGAAGATTTCCTCTCCGCGGAGCTGGAGATCGTGCCGGCGGGGAAGGCGCGCGACTGCGGGCTGGACGGCAGTATGATCCTCTCCTACGGCCACGACGACAGAGTGTGCGCGTATACATCCCTGGCCGCCATGCTGGAGGTGCAGGACTCTGAGCGGACGGCGTGCTGCATCCTGGTGGACAAAGAGGAGATCGGCAGCGTGGGCGCGACGGGCATGCAGTCCCGGTTCTTTGAGAACACGGTGGCGGAGCTCTTAAACTGCATGGGCGGCTATTCCGACTTAAAGCTGCGCAGGGTGCTGGCAAATTCCCGGATGCTCTCCTCCGACGTGAGCGCCGCGTTCGACCCGACCTACGCGTCCGCGTTTGAGAAAAAGAACGCCGCGTATTTCGCGAAGGGGATCGTATTCAACAAATACACCGGGGCCAGGGGAAAATCCGGCTCCAACGACGCCAACGCGGAGTATATGGCGCAGCTTCGGGCGGCCCTGGACAAGCACGACGTGGCTTTCCAGACGGCGGAGCTCGGAAAGGTGGACTTTGGCGGCGGCGGCACCATCGCCTATATCCTGGCGCTCTACGGCATGCAGGTGATCGATTGCGGCGTGGCGGTGCTGAACATGCACGCGCCCTGGGAGATCGTGAGCAAGGCGGACGTCTATGAGGCGAAGCGCTGTTATGTGGCATTTTTGAAAGAATAGGAAAGATACATGGATGCAAAAATACCCATCGAGATCTCCGCGAAGCACATTCATCTGTGCCGGGAGGATTTCGAGACTTTGTTCGGCAGGGGCAGGGAGCTTACCTTTGTCAAAGAATTGAGCCAGCCTGGACAGTTCCTCTCGGGGGAGCGCCTGACCATCGAGGGGCCGCGGGGCAGGATGGAGCACGTGGCCATCCTGGGGCCCTTTCGGAAGGAGACCCAGGTGGAGCTCGCCATCACGGACACCCGCAAGCTGGGCGTTGAGAAAGTGATCCGGCAGTCGGGCGACATCGAGGGAACCCCGGGGTGCCGTCTGATCGGCCCGGAGGGGAGCATCGACCTGCAAAAGGGCGTGATCGTGGCAAAGCGCCACATCCATATGAACCCCAGCGACGCGTACCGCCTGCATGTGAAGGACAACGAGGAAGTGTTCGTCATCACCCAGAGCTATGAGCGCGCGCTGATCTACGCCAACGTGGTGGTGCGCGTGCATCCGGATTTCGTGCTGGCCATGCACGTGGACACGGACGAGGGCAACGCCTTCGACCACAGCGAGGAGCAGTACGGGGTCATCTTAAAACTCTTCGACGGGAACGCTTACAGCCTGCAGGACTGGGCGGACGAGCTGCTGTCGGGGATCCAGCGGTAAGAGAAGTGCAGACAGACAAAACGACCAAGAAAGGGAGAAGAGGATGAGCAACGTAAAGAGGGTTTACGTAGAGAAAAAGCCGGCCTTTGCCGTGCAGGCCAGAGAGCTGGAGCATGAGGTAAAAAGCTATCTGGGCGTCAAAAACCTGACCGGCGTGCGCGTGCTGATGCGCTACGACGTGGAAAACATTTCCCAGGAGGTATTCGAGACAGCCTGTGTGACCGTATTTTCGGAGCCGCCGGTGGACGTGCTCTACCGGGAGACATTTCCCATGGCGCAGGACGAGCGGGCCTTCTCCGTGGAATATCTGCCGGGCCAGTTCGACCAGAGGGCCGATTCCGCCGAACAGTGCGTGCGTTTTCTGGACGAGCGGGAAGATCCGGTGATCCGAACGGCCACCACCTATGTGATCGCGGGGGAGATCACGGACGAGGAGTTTGCCGCCGTCAAGAACCACTGCATCAACCCGGTGGACTCCCGCGAGACCGGCATGGAAAAGCCGGACACGCTGGTGACGGTGTTTGAGGAACCGGCGGACATCCGGGTGTTCGAGGGCTTCACAGAGCTGGCGCAGGAGCCTCTCATGGAGCTGTACCGCTCCCTGAACCTGGCCATGACGTTCAAAGATTTTCAGCATATACAGAACTATTTCCAGAGCGAGGAAAAGCGCGACCCCACGGTCACGGAGATCCGCGTGCTGGACACCTACTGGTCCGACCACTGCCGCCACACCACGTTCTCCACAGAGCTGAAGGACGTCGCGTTCGGCGAGGGCGACTACAAAGAGCCCATCGTGGGCACTTATGAGAGATATCTGGCCGACCGCGCGCAGATCTTTGCGGGCAGGACGGACAAGTTCGTCTGCCTGATGGATCTCGCCCTGATGGCGATGCGCAAGCTGAAACAGGAGGGCATGTTAGAAGACCAGGAGGAGTCCGATGAGATCAACGCCTGCAGCATCGTGGTGCCGGTGGAGATTGACGGCAGGACCGAGGAGTGGCTGGTCAACTTTAAGAACGAGACCCACAACCATCCCACGGAGATCGAGCCCTTCGGCGGCGCGGCCACTTGCCTTGGCGGCGCGATCCGCGATCCGCTGTCCGGCAGGACCTACGTCTACCAGGCCATGCGCGTGACCGGCGCGGCGGATCCCACCGTCTCCGTGAAGGAGACCATGAAGGGCAAGCTGCCGCAGAAGAAGCTGGTGCGCGGAGCGGCGAAAGGCTATTCCTCCTACGGCAACCAGATCGGCCTTGCCACCGGTTATGTGAAAGAAATCTATCATCCCAATTACGCGGCGAAGCGCATGGAGATCGGGGCCGTGATGGGCGCGGCGCCCCGAAAAGACGTGATCCGCGAGACCTCCGATCCGGGGGACGTCATCATCCTGCTGGGCGGGCGCACGGGCCGCGACGGCATCGGCGGCGCTACCGGCTCCTCCAAGGTGCACACGGAGGCTTCCATCGAGGTGTGCGGCGCGGAGGTGCAGAAGGGCAACGCGCCCACGGAGAGAAAGATCCAGCGCATGTTCCGCCGCCCGGAAGTGAGCCGCCTCATCAAGAAGTGCAACGACTTCGGCGCGGGCGGCGTGTCCGTGGCCATCGGCGAGCTGGCCGCGGGCCTGCATGTCTATCTGGACAAGGTGCCGAAGAAATACGCGGGCCTGGACGGCACGGAGATCGCCATCTCCGAATCGCAGGAGCGCATGGCGGTGGTGGTGGATCCCGGGAACGTGGAGGAGTTTTTGAGATACGCCAACGAGGAGAACCTGGAGGCCGTGGAGGTGGCGGTGGTCACGAAGGAGCCGCGGCTGGTTCTTATCTGGAGAGGAAAAGAGATCGTAAACATCAGCCGCGCGTTTCTGGACACCAACGGCGCGCACCAGGAGACCAATGTCTTTGTGGAGATCCCGTCCAGGAAAGATACGTATTTCCGGCGTGACGAGGTGGCGGACGTGCGCGCGAAATGGCTGGCGGATCTGGCGGATCTGAACGGCTGTTCCCAGAAGGGGCTTGTGGAGATGTTCGACAGCTCCATCGGGGCTGGCAGCGTGCTGATGCCCTACGGCGGCCTTTACCAGATGACGGAGACGCAGGCCATGGTGGCCAAACTGCCGGTGCTGAAGGGAAAAACCGATACCGTTACCATGATGAGCTACGGGTTCGACCCCTATCTCTCCAGCTGGAGCCCGTACCACGGGGCCATCTACGCGGTGCTGGAATCGGTGTCCAGGATTGTGGCGTGCGGGGGAGACTACCGCAAAATCCGCCTGACCTTCCAGGAATATTTCCGCCGCATGACGGAGGATCCAAAGCGCTGGAGCCAGCCGTTCGCGGCGCTTCTGGGCGCATACGACGCGCAGCTGGGCTTCGGCCTGCCGTCCATCGGCGGCAAGGATTCCATGTCCGGCAGCTTCAACGACATGGACGTGCCGCCCACCCTGGTGTCGTTCGCGGTGGACGTGGCGAGCGACCGGACCGTCCTTGCGCCGGAGCTGAAAAAGCCGGGCAATAAGCTGGTGCTGCTCTCCATCCAAAAGGACGGGTACGACCTGCCGGACTACGCGCAGATCAAAGAGCAGTACGGCAAATTCTTTGAGGATGTGAAGGCGGGCAGGATCGTCTCCGCCTATGCCCTGGACGGAAAGGGCCTGGCCCTGGCCGTCTCGAAAATGGCGTTCGGGAACCGCCTGGGCGTGAAGATCGAGCACAATGTGGACGAGCGCGACCTGTTCACGGCGGGCTTCGGAAACATTGTGGCTGAGGTTCCGGCCGATCAGGTAGGGCAGCTCTCGATCACGTACACGCTGGTGGGCGAGGTGCTCAAAAAGCCCGCGCTGGAATATAAAAATGTGACCATCCCCATGGACGAGGCGCTGGGGGCCTGGACGGGCACCCTGGAGAGCGTGTTCCGCACCGTGTCGGGCGAAAAGGGAGGCACGGCCTTTCTGCCTAAGGAGCTGCGCAGAGAGGACGGCCCCACCGCGGTGTTCTTTGCGGGAAAGACGAAGGACGGCGAGGCCGGGGCGGGCCGCCTGGACGCGGACGGCATCTACCGGACGGATCAGATTTATGTCTGCAGGCACAAGGTGGCGAAGCCGCGCGTGTTCATCCCGGTGTTCCCGGGCACAAACTGCGAGTACGACAGCACCATGGCCTTTGAGCGCGCGGGCGCGGAGGTGGACGTGAAAGTGTTCCGAAACCTGACGGCGCAGGACATCCGCGATTCGGTGGAGATCTTCGAGAAGGCCATCGACCAGGCCCAGATCATCATGTTCCCCGGCGGGTTTTCCGCGGGTGACGAGCCGGACGGTTCGGCAAAATTCTTCGCCACGGCCTTCCGCAATGAGAAGATGAAGGACGCCGTGATGCGCCTCTTAGATCAGCGGGACGGCCTGGTGCTCGGCATCTGCAACGGCTTCCAGGCACTGATCAAGCTGGGGCTTGTGCCGAACGGCGAGATTACCGGGCAGCAGGCGGATTCGCCCACGCTGACGTTCAACACCGTGGGCCGGCACATTTCCCGGATGGTCTACACCAAGGTGGTCTCAAACAAGTCCCCGTGGCTGCGGCTTGCCGTGCCGGGCGCTACCTACTGCAATCCGGCCTCCCACGGGGAGGGGCGGTTCGTGGCCAGCCTGGAATGGATCCAGAAGCTGTTTGCCAACGGCCAGGTGGCGACGCGCTATGTGATGCCGGACGGCACGCTGGACGCGGACAATGAGGAGTGGAACGTGAACGGTTCCCACGCGGCCATCGAGGGCATTACCAGCCCGGACGGCAGAGTGCTGGGCAAGATGGCCCACTCCGAGCGGCGCGGCGATTCCGTGGCCATCAACATATACGGCGAGCAGGATATGAAGATCTTCGAGTCGGGAGTGGAGTACTTCCGGTAGGAGAAGGGCTTCCCGGTGCCGGAGGGACTGGGGGCGGCCCGCAGACGGAGTATTGTAAATCGTGATATAACAAACAAGGACACGCACGCCATGCAGAATCGTGCTGTGCACGATGGCGTGCCGAGTATCACGA
>CANRIR010000017.1 GCA_947630735.1 uncultured Marvinbryantia sp. | reverse complement strand
AAAGGGGATAAGCGTGCGCTGGAGAAATCGGTGCAGGAGTGTATCGCGAAGGGGATCCTTGCAGAGTATTTGAGGCGGAAAGGCAGTGAGGTGGTCAATATGCTGATGGCGGAATACGACTACGACATGGACATCGCGGTGCAGAGGAAAGAGGCGGCCGAGGAAGCTGAGAAAAGGGGTCGGGCAGAAGGACGCGAATTAGGTCGTGCGGAAGGACGCGAATTGGGTCGTGCAGAAGGACGCGAATTGGGTCGCGCGGAAGGACGCGAAGACGGTATACGATTGACGAAAGAGGCCATAAAGCTGCATACGCAGGGGAAAGAAGCGGAAGAGATCGCCGGGATCCTGGAGATCCCAGTGGAGCAGGTGCAGCTGATGCTGTCGTAGATGATAAGTATATCTGCGGAAACAGTGTGGGACATAGTAGCATTGCTTGCCTACATAGATAGGAAAAACAAGCGAAAATAAATAAGCTCACCTTGTCATACTTAGCCATGCACAAGTGAGCTCATTTGCATGCCTGGAGGTTAACCACTTTGTTGGGCGGCTGTTCTCCTAGTTGCTACTATAACACGGATCGCTGCTTATGACAAGTAGGAATTTGCAGAGATGGCCCATCTGAAAAGGAAGCGGTCGGATGGCACAGTGGATCGATGAGTGAGAAAAACAGCTAAAAATACGAGGCAGTGAGGTGGTCAATATGCTGATGGCGGAATACGACTACGACATGGATATCGCGGTGCAGAGGAAAGAGGCGGCCGAGGAAGCTGAGAAAAGGGGTTGTGCAGAAGGACGCGAATTGGGTCGCGCGGAAGGACGCGAAGACGGCATACGATTGACGAAAGAGGCCATAAAGCTCCACGAGCAGGGAAAAGAAGCGGAAGAGATCGCCGGAATCCTGAAGATCCCAGTGGAGCAGGTACAGCTGATGCTGTCTTAGATGATAGGTATATCTGCGGAAACAGTGTGGGACATAGTAGCATTGCTTGCCTACATAGATAGGAAAAACAAGCGAAAATAAATAAGCTCACCTTGTCATACTTAGCCATGCACAAGTGAGCTCATTTGCATGCCTGGAGGTTAACCACTTTGTTGGGCGGCTGTTCTCCTAGTTGCTACTATAACACGGATCGCTGCTTATGACAAGTAGGAATTTGCAGAGATGGCCCATCTGAAAAGGAAGCGGTCGGATGGCACAGTGGATCGATGAGTGAGAAAAACAGGTAAAAATACGAGGGGTAAGTATGATTCCTGAAGATTATGGCGCAAACACATGCCTGCATATTCAGGAATCATTCTTTGACCAGTACGTCTACATAACTTATATCATTAAAAAGAGTAATCTAAATTTATAAATATTTCACAAATTGAGATATTTACAAATCTATTACAAGTATGATACAATTACTTTACACAAGCGGACGAGTGAAACCAAGAGGTTTTCGCTTGTAAAACGGCGCAGCCCGGTGTACAATGATGGTACATTCGGAAGCGCCATGGAAGAAAAGGTGGTGCAAAGAATGGCAAAAGAAAATCGTAAATATAAGGATTCCTTGTTCTGTGATCTGTTCTATTTGGACCGGGATGCGAAGGCGAACCTGCTGTCGCTGTATAATGCCCTGCACGGCACGGCTTATACGGATGAGGCGATGATCGAGCTGGTGCGGCTGGAGGATGTCTTTTTCAAAGACATGAAAAACGACATCGCGTTCCTGGTGGGAGACTGCCAGATCGTTTTGGGGGAACATCAGAGTACTTGGAACGAGAACATGCCCCTGCGGAGCCTGATGTATGTGGCGCGGGAATATGAGAAATTAGTCCCGGTGGAAGTCCGATATCGGAGCGGGCGTATCGAAGTGCCGCGGCCGGAGTTCTACACGTTTTACAACGGGGAGGATGATTACCCGGCGGAGGTGGAGCTGCGTTTATCGGATGCGTTCCCGGCATCGGAGGAGGAGCCGAAGCTGGAGCTCATAGTCAAGGCGATCAACATCAATCCGGAGAAGAACAATCCCCTGCTGGCAAACTGCCGCGTGATGAGAGAGTACAGCCGGTTCGTGGAAGAGACGCGCAAACATAAAGGGGATAAGCGTGCGCTGGAGAAATCGGTGCAGGAGTGTATCGCGAAGGGGATCCTTGCAGAGTATTTGAGGCGAAAAGGCAGTGAGGTGGTCAATATGCTGATGGCGGAATACGACTACGACATGGATATCGCGGTGCAGAGGAAAGAGGCGGCCGAGGAAGCTGAGAAAAGGGGCCGTGCAGAAGGACGCGAATTGGGTCGTGCAGAAGGACGCGAATTGGGTCGCGCGGAAGGTCGCGAAGACGGCATACGATTGACGAAAGAGGCCATAAAGCTCCATGAGCAGGGAAAAGAAGCGGAAGAGATCGCCGTGATCCTGGAGATCCCGGTGGAGCAGGTACAGCTGATGCTGTCTTAGATGACAGGTATATCTGCGGAAACAGCGTGAGATCGAGAAACAGGACGATGAGATGACCGGAACTGATAGATCAGTTCCGGCATTCTTTTTTGATGCCATTTTCAGGCATCTCGAAAATCCTTTTTTTGCCTATACAAAACATAGAAAATAAGGTATACTGTTGGCATGAGAAAATTGATCCGCTATCTGCGACATTACAAAAAAGAGGCTGTCATCGGGCCTCTCTTTAAACTGCTGGAGGCCAGCTTCGAGCTGCTGGTCCCGCTGGTCATGGCCGGCATTGTGGACCGCGGCATCCGAAAGGGCGACACCGCCTATATTCTGGCGATGGGCGCGCTGATGGTGGGGCTGGGCCTTCTTGGCCTCGCCTGTTCCCTGACGGCCCAGTATTTTGCCGCGAAGGCCGCGGTGGGGTTTGGCACCGAGCTGCGGGAGGATATGTTTGCCCATATCAACAGCCTGTCCTACACGGAACTGGACGAGATCGGCACATCCACCCTGGTCACCCGCATTACCAGTGATATCAACCAGGCGCAGGCCGGGGTAAACTTGGTGCTGCGGCTGTTTCTGCGCTCGCCGTTTATCGTGGCGGGTGCCGTTGTGATGGCCTTTTCCATCAATGTGCGGCTTGCCTGGATCTTCGTGGTGCTGGTGCCGCTGCTCTCCCTCATCATTTATCTGATCATGCGGCTGACCATTCCCATTTACCGGCAGGTGCAGAACCGCCTTGACAAAGTGCTCTTGTCCACCCGCGAGAATCTGGCGGGCGTCCGGGTAATCCGCGCGTTTTCCAGGCAGAGAGCGGAAAAAAAGGAGTTTGACGCCCAGAGCGCTATCCTGATGGAAACGCAGCTGCGGGTGGGACGGATTTCCGCCCTGATGAACCCGGCCACCTATGCGGTGGTCAACGCAGCCATCATTCTGGTGCTGTGGCAGGGCGGCGCAAAGGTGGACGGCGGGATCATTACCCAGGGCCAGCTGATGGCGCTGATCAACTATATGTCCCAGATCCTGCTGGCGCTGGTGGCGCTGGCAAATCTCATTGTCACGTTTACCAGGGCCTCGGCGTCGGCCATCCGCATCAACGAAGTGTTCGCCCGAAAATCCACCATACGGGAGCCGGGCGCGGCGCAGAATACCGAAGCGCCGCACACAGGCACCGTGCGGAATACTGAGACGCCGCGCACAGGTGCGACGCAGAATACCGAAACGCTGCCCATAGACATAGAGCAGAATACCAAAGTGCCGCACACAGACGCGGCGCAGAATGCCGAAGCATCACATACAGACGCGACACGAAATACCGAAGCGCCGCACATAGCAAAAAGAGAGACGAACGCGGTGGAGTTTGACCACGTCTACTTTGCCTACCAGGGGCACAGGGACGCGCTGGAGGACATCACATTTTCCGTGAAGCGGGGCGAGACCCTGGGCATCATCGGCGGCACCGGTTCCGGCAAGAGCAGCCTTGTGAATCTGATCTCCCGCTTTTATGATGTGCGGGAGGGCTGTGTGCGCGTCGACGGGACGGACGTGCGCGATTACCGGTTCGCAGACCTGCGCGGCGGCATCGGCGTGGTGCCTCAGGCGGCGGTTCTTTTTGCGGGGACCCTGCGCGACAACATGCGCTGGGGAAAGCCGGAGGCCACGGACGAGGAGATCTACCGGGCGCTGGAGATCGCCCAGGCCCGGGATTTTGTGCGGGCGATGCCGGAGGGCCTGGATGCGCGCGTGGCCCAGGGCGGCAGGAACTTCTCCGGGGGCCAGAGGCAGCGCCTTACCATCGCGCGGGCCCTGGTGGGAGATCCGCGCATCCTCATCCTGGACGACAGCGCCTCGGCGCTGGACTATGCCACGGACGCGCGCCTGCGCCGCGCTATCGCAAAATACACCCGGCAGATGACGGTATTTCTGGTCTCCCAGCGCGCGGCGGCCGTGCGCAGCGCGGACCGGATCCTGGTGCTGGACGACGGCGGGACGGCGGGTTTCGGCACCCACGCCCAGCTCATGGAGACGTGCGCGGTGTACCGGGAGATCTGTCTGTCACAGCTTGACCGGAGAGAGGAGGGCAGCCATGGATAAAAAGACGTTTCGCAGGATCCTGTCCCTCATAAAGCCGTACCGGCACTATTTTATTCTTTCGATCATCTTCGCGGCGGTCAGCGTGGGCCTTACTCTGTACGCGCCCGTGCTCATCGGCGAAGGCGTGGACCTCATTGTGGGGCCCGGGCAGGTAGATTTTGCGGGGCTGGTTTCGCTGTCCGCAAAGCTCGCCCTGGTGGTGGCGGCCACCTCGCTGGCCCAGTGGCTGATGAACCTGTGCAACAACCGGATGACGTACTGCGCGGTGCGTGATGTCCGCACGCAGGCCTTCGCGCATCTGCAGGAGCTTCCCCTGCAATACATTGACGGCCACCCCTACGGGGAAGTGATCAGCCGCGTCGTCACAGACGTGGACCAGTTTTCCGACGGGCTTCTGATGGGTTTCTCCCAGCTGTTTACGGGCGTTATCACGATCCTGGGAACCCTGTGCTTCATGCTGGGCATCGACGGGAAGATCACGCTGGTGGTGGTCTGCATCACGCCGGTTTCCCTGTTTGTGGCGGCGTTTATCGCAAAGCGGACCTTTTCCATGTTCCGCCTGCAGTCCTCCACCCGGGCCGAGATGACGGCGCTGGTGGAAGAGATGGTGGGGAACCAGAAGGTGGTGCAGGCGTTTTCCTACGAGCAGAAAGCCGAGCAGCGCTTTTCCGAGATCAACAGGCGTCTGCGGGACTGCAGCCTGAAGGCGACCTTCTTCTCGTCCATCACCAATCCCTCCACCCGGTTCGTCAACGGGCTGGTGTACACCGGGGTGGGCATATTCGGGGCCATCGCGGCTATCCGGGGCGCTATCAGCGTGGGCCAGCTCTCCTGCTTTTTAAGCTACGCCAACCAGTACACCAAACCCTTCAACGAGATATCCGGGGTCATCACGGAGCTGCAGAACGCCTTTGCCTGCGCGGCGCGGGTGTTCGAGCTGCTGGACGAGCCGCAGCAGGAGCCGGACGCGCCGGACGCGCTGCGCCTGACGGACGATCAGATAACGGGGGAAGTGCAGATCGAGCATGTGGATTTCTCCTATGTGCCCCAGACGCCCCTGATCCGCGACTTCAGCCTGCACGTCAGACCGGGGGAGCGCGTGGCCATCGTGGGGCCTACGGGATGCGGGAAGACCACCCTCATCAACCTTCTGATGCGCTTCTACGATGTGCAGAGCGGACAGATCCGCGTAAGCGGCGTCCCGGCGGACCGCATTACCCGCGACAGCCTGCGCGCGGGCTACGGCATGGTGCTGCAGGACACCTGGCTGAAGGCGGGGACCATCGCCGAGAACATTGCCTACGGAAAGCCGGACGCCACGCGCGACGAGATCGAGCGCGCGGCGAAGGCGGCCTACGCCCACGGCTTCATCCGCAGGATGCCGCAGGGGTATGACACGGTCATCGGCGAGGCGGGCGGGAACCTGTCCCAGGGGCAGAGACAGCTCCTGTGCATCGCGCGGGCGATGCTCCTTCTGCCGCCCATGCTGATCCTGGACGAGGCCACCTCGTCCATTGACACCCGCACGGAGATCCGCATTCAGCAGGCGTTCGACCGCATGATGCAGGGCAGGACGAGCTTCATCGTGGCGCACAGGCTCTCCACCATCCGCGGCGCGGACATTATCCTGGCGATGCAGGACGGGCGCATCGTGGAGCAGGGCAGCCACGAGGAGCTTTTACAGAAAAACGGATTTTATGCCGGGCTGTACAACAGCCAGTGGGAAATACAAGGAGGATCGGTATGATACAAAAACTTATCAGCAATATCAAAAAGACACAGGCACCTGTCGTGGTGGGGCTGGATCCCATGCTGGGTTACATCCCGGAGCAGGTAAAGAAAAAAGCGTTCGACGCCTTCGGGGAGACCCTGGAGGGGGCGGCGCAGGCCGTCTGGCAGTTTAACAAAGAGATCATAGACCATACCTGGGACCTGATCCCGGCGGTAAAGCCGCAGATCGCCATGTACGAGCAGTTCGGCGTCGAGGGCGTCAAGGTGTTTCAAAAGACGGTGGATTACTGCAGGCAGAAGGGCCTTGTGGTCATCGGGGATGTGAAGCGCGGCGACATCGGCTCCACCTCCGCGGCCTACGCGGCGGGCCACCTGGGAAAAGTGCAGGTGGGGAGCAGGATATACAGCGCCTTTGACGAGGACTTCGCCACGGTAAATCCGTATCTGGGCTCCGACGGCATCAAGCCTTTCCTGGACGTCTGCAGGGAGGAGAAGAAGGGAATCTTTATCCTGGTCAAGACGTCCAATCCCTCCAGCGGGGAATTTCAGGACAGGATCGCGGACGGGCGGCCCCTCTACGAGCTGGTGGGCGAGCAGGTGCGCCGGTGGGGCGAGGAGTGCATGGGCGAGACCTACAGCTACGTGGGCGCCGTGGTGGGCGCTACCTACCCGGAGCAGGGAAAGATCCTGCGCCGGATCATGCCGAAAACCTACATTCTGGTGCCCGGCTACGGGGCGCAGGGCGGAAAGGGCGCGGACCTGGTGCACTTCTTTAACGAGGACGGCCTGGGGGCCATCGTAAATTCCTCCCGCGGCATCATCGCGGCATACCGGCAGGAGCAGTACGCGAAATTCGGCCCGGAGCATTTCGGCGAGGCGAGCCGCGCGGCGGCGGAGGATATGATCCGCGACATCCGGCAGGCGCTGGAGAACAGATAGAAATGCCAAAAGCAGCGGCACAAGAAAGGACGGGTTTTATGAAGAAAAAGTGGATCCACGGCTGGCTTCTCTTTGCGCTGGCGGCGTGGGGGCTGGCGGCGTTTGCCGCGTCCGCCGCGGACGATCCTCTTCGGGTGGGGTTTTTCGCCTTTTCCGGCTATCACGAGATGGACGAGGACGGGAGGATGAGCGGGTACGGCTACGACACCCTGCAGAAGATCGCCCAGGGGACGGACTGGACCTACGAGTTCCTGGACTATGACGCTTCCTTCGCGGAGACCTTAGATATGCTGGAGCGAGGCGAGCTGGACATTGTGACTTCCGCGTCCAAAACCCCGGAGCGCCAGGAGAAATTTTTGTTTTCAGACAAACCGATCGGCACCAACTCCACAATTTTTACGGTAAAAGCCGGAAACACCCGGGTAAAGGCCGGCGACTACGCCACGTACGACGGCCTGACCATCGGCATGCTGGAAAACAATTCCAAGAATGACAATTTTGTACGGTTCGCCGAGGAGCACCAGTTCCAGTACAAACCGGTCTATTTCGGGACGGAGCAGGAGCTGACGGAGGCCCTGCAGAACGAAGAAGTGGACGGGATCGTGACCGGCAGCCTGCGCGCCACACAGAACGAGTGGCTGGTGGAATCCTTTGCGGCCTCTAATTTTTATGTGGTCATGCAGAAAGACGACGCCGAGCTGATGCGCCAGATGAACGAGGCCATCGACAGGCTGGACATTACCGAGCCGAACTGGCGCGGCACCCTGAACCAAAAATATTACGGGATGGATTCGGGCGGCTATACCATGCTGGATGCGGCCCAGCGCGCGTATCTGGACGAGATGGAGGGATCCGGGACGGTTCTGAAAGTGCTGGTAAACCCGGACCGCTCGCCGTACTCGTATTTTAAGGACGGGGAGGCGAAGGGCATCCTTCCGGCACTCTTTGAGCGGATGGCGGAAAAGCTGTCGCTGCCCTATGAATATATCGTCACGGACAGCCGCGAGGCCTACTATGAACAGCGCCAGGCGGGTGCCGCGGATGTGGTGCTGGACCTTGAGGACGATTATTACCTGGCGGAAAAAGAGGGGTATAAGATCACAAGCCCCTACATCGAAGCGAACTACACGCGCCTGACCCGGAAAAATTTTGACGGCATGGTTACCAGCCTGGCCGCCATGGGGTTCTCCGATTCCCTGGACGACTTCGCGCAAAAAACCTATCCGCTGGCCGAGATCCGGCACTACGGTTCGGTGGACGAGTGTGTGAAGGCGGTGCGCGCGGGGGATGCGGACTGCGTGATCCTCTTTACATACACGGCGGAGCAGATCATGCAGCAGGACGTCAAAAACAAACTCTCATTTTCGATGCTCGGGGAGACGCCCTTCTCCTTTACCATCGGGGTCAACACCGGGAAAGGTCATATCCTGCTGTCCCTGCTCAACCGGGAGATCAGCGCGCTGACCAACGACTACAAGGCGCAGGTCATCGCCCAGGAGACGGATGCGGACAGATTCGGCAGACAGAAAGGCCTGCTGGCGTTCTTCTATGAGAACCCGCTCTACGGGGTGCTGGGCATTTTGTTTTTCTCCCTGTTTGTGATCGTGTGCCTGACGCTTTTGCTGCGCATGCGGAACCAGCGCAGGCTGGAAAAGAGGATCGCGGAAGTGAGCGCGCGCTACGAGGAACAGAAAAAAGAGCTCTCCGACGCGCTGGTGCTGGCGGACCAGGCAAACCGCGCGAAGACCACCTTCCTCAACAACATGTCCCACGACATCCGCACGCCCATGAACGCCATCATAGGCTTTACGGCGCTGGCCACCACGCATCTGGACAACCGGGAGCGCGCCCTGGACTATCTGGAGAAGATCGCGCAGTCCTCCAGCCATCTGCTCTCGCTGATCAACGATGTGCTGGACATGAGCCGCATCGAGTCCGGCAATGTGAACATCGAGGAGAAGCCGGAGAACCTGGCGGAGATCCTGCACGGCCTGCGCAATATCATTCAGGCGGACATTCACTCCAAGCGGCTGGAGCTCTTTATCGACACGGTGGACGTGGCGGACGAGAATATCTGCTGCGACAAGCTGCGCCTGAACCAGGTGCTTTTAAACCTGCTGTCGAACGCCATCAAATTTACCGAACCCGGCGGGACGGTGTCCCTGCGCGTCACGCAGAAGCCCTCGCCGCGGGCGGGGTATGCCGGGTATGAGTTCCGGGTAAAGGACACCGGCATCGGCATGAGCGAGGAGTTTGCGAAGACGATCTTCGAGCCCTTTACCAGAGAGCGCAGCTCCACGGTGAGCGGGATCCAGGGGACGGGACTCGGCATGTCCATTACCAAGAATATCGTCAATATGATGAACGGCTCCATCGAGGTGCACAGCGAGGTGGGCAAGGGCACCGAGTTTGTGGTCAACCTGGAATTCCAGCTCAGCGGCGGCCAGCAGAAGGTGGATGTGATCGTGGAGCTGAAGGGCCTGCGGGGCCTGGTGGTGGACGACGACATCGTGAGCTGCCAGAGCGTTTCCAAGATGCTGCGCCAGGTGGGCATGCGCTCGGAGTGGACCATGTACGGCAAGGAGGCGGTCATCCGCACCTCCGAGGCCGAGGAGGTGGGGGATCCCTACCATGTGTATATCATCGACTGGTCGATGTCGGACATGAACGGCATCGAGACGGTCCGCCAGATACGCCGCGTGGTAGGGGACGAGGCTCCCATCATCCTGCTGTCGGCTTACGACTGGTCCGACATCGAGGGGGAGGCGCGGGAAGCGGGCGTCACGGATTTTGTGAGCAAGCCGCTGTTCGCCTCCGAGCTGCACCGCACGCTGGAGCGCACCCTTGGAAAGGCGGAGGATGTGCGCGAGATGGAGACAGTTCCGCAGGAAAATATCTTCCATGGGAAGCGCATCCTGCTGGCGGAGGACAACGAGCTGAACCGCGAGATCGCCACGGAGCTTCTGAAGGAAGCCGGATTTCTGGTGGAGTGTGCCGAGAACGGCCAGGAGGCCTTCGAGATGGTGTGCCGCGCCCTGCCGGGCTACTATGACCTGGTCCTGATGGATGTGCAGATGCCGGTGATGGACGGCTACGCGGCGACGAAGCTGATCCGCGAGCTGGAAGATCCGGCCCGCGCCAATGTGCCCATCATCGCCATGACGGCCAACGCGTTCGAGGAGGACCGGAAGAAGGCGCTGCAGATGGGCATGGACGGCCATCTCGCAAAGCCGGTGGACATCAAAAAGATGATGAGGGCCCTCGCGGAGATCCTGGACGGGGACCGCAGCGGAAGCTGGATGTAGAGTCCCCTGAACAATTTTTATAGAAATTGTGATGCATAAATTTCATTAACGGAGAACTGTCATAATATTCAATTAATCTTGACAAAATAGTGTCATTCATTTATATTTAAAATAATTGGTGGAGCGATTTACTGCTTTATCAGGAGAAATTATTATAAGGAGGATGGTTATTATGAAAAAATTGACAAAGGCACTGGCAACTTTCGGAGCTGCGGCGGCAGTGGCGGCGCTTGCGGCTGTTCCGTCCTTTGCGGAGGACAAAGTGTGGAATATCAAGACGGACACCGTTTTCCCGCCGTTTGAGTACACCGATGAGAACGGCGACCTCGTGGGCATCGACGTGGATATCGTAGCGGCGATCGCGGAGGATCAGGGTTTTGAGTACACCATCGAGAGCATCGGCTGGGATTCTTCCATCGCTGCCTGCCAGGCAGGTCAGGCGGACGCCATGATCGCGGGCGCTTCCATCACGGAGGAGAGAAAAGAGAGCGGCTGGATCTTCACGGACGGATACTATGAGGCAACCCAGTGCATGGCGGTAAAAGAGGATTCCGACATCGCCGGTTTTGAGGATCTGGACGGCCAGCAGGTCGGCGTAAAGACAGGTACCCAGAGCGCCCTGTATGCCGAGAGCCTGATGGATGAGTATGGATTCACGGTTACCTATTTTGAGGATTCCGCAACCATGTGGCAGGCGGTTCTTGGCGGACAGTGCGCGGCATGCTTCGACGACACGCCCATCATGGCCTACTACATCGCGGAGAACGACATGGCCCTGAAGCTTCTGGACGACACGCAGAACGAGCCGGCAGAGTACGGCCTTGCGATCTTCAACCCGGACAACCAGGAACTGATCGATATGTTCAACGCCGGCCTTGCGAACATCAAAGAGAACGGCAAGTACGACGAGATCCTGGCCAAGTATCTGGGCGGCGGAGAAGAAGCGGAGACAGAGACAGAAACCGAGACGGCAGCCGAATAAAGCGCCTGCCAAAGAAACAGGATATGGATTTGGTATGATAAGAGGGCGCTGGTTTGATCAGCGCCCCTTTCATCCTTGTTCGGAAAGGAGTCCTACATGGTAAAAATCATAACGAACTATGGTCCGCTGCTTCTGCGCGCCATGCAGCAGACCCTGTTGCTGGCCATGAGCGGTCTGTTTTTCGCCTGCATCATCGGTATGATCTTCGGCCTTTTGAGCGTCCTGAAAAACCGCGTCTGCAATCTGATCGCCACCATCTTCGTGGATGTGATCCGCGGCGTGCCGATGATCGTGCTTGCGTATTTCATTTATCTGGGCGTTCCGGCAGGCATCAACAGCCTTCTGGAGAAGGGCGGATTTACCTTGAGCGCCCTGCAGGCCGGCACGGCGTGTCTGGCCCTGAACTGCGGCGCTTACATGGCGGAGATCATCCGGGCCGGCATCCAGTCTGTGGACAAGGGCCAGATGGAGGCGGCCAGGAGCCTCGGCCTTCCCTACTGGCGCGCCATGGTGCGCGTGGTGCTGCCACAGGCTATCCGCACCATGATCCCCAGCATCGTGAACCAGTTTATCATTACCTTAAAGGATACCTCCATTCTTTCGGTCATCGGTTTCCCGGAACTGGTCAACACGGCGAAGAATGTGGTGGCAAAGACCTTCATGTCCCTGCAGACATGGGCCATTGTGGCCGTGATGTATCTGATCGTCATTACCATCTTGTCCAAGATTGCGAAGATGCTGGAGAGGAGGCTGAACCGTGGCCGAGAATAAAGGGAAAGTTAAGATCCATGTGTCCCATCTGGTAAAATCTTTTGGGAAACTGGAAGTTTTGAAGGATATCTCCAACGATATTTACGAGGGGGAAGTGGTAGTGATCCTGGGGCCGTCCGGTTCCGGCAAATCCACGTTTTTGCGCTGCCTCAACCGCCTGGAGGACATCACGGGCGGCCAGGTGGTGGTGGACGGCGTGGACATTACCAGTAAAAAGACCAACATCAACGAGTACCGCCAGAAGATAGGCATGGTGTTCCAGCACTTTAATCTGTTTCCGCACATGGACGTGCTGCGCAACATTACCCTGGCTCCGGTGGATCTAAAGAAAATGACCAAAGAGGAAGCGCAGAAGCGCGGCATGGAACTTTTGAAGCGCGTGGGCCTGGAGGAGAAGGCGAAGGTGTACCCGCCCCAGCTCTCCGGCGGTCAGAAGCAGCGTGTGGCCATCGCCCGCGCACTGGCCATGAACCCGGATATCATGCTGTTCGACGAGCCCACCTCGGCCCTCGACCCGGAGATGGTGGGAGAGGTGCTGCAGGTTATGAAGGAGCTTGCGGCGGACGGCATGACCATGGTGGTGGTTACCCACGAGATCGGGTTTGCCCGCGAGGTGGCGAGCCGCGTCATCTTTATGGACGGCGGCTACATCGTGGAGGAGGGCACGCCGGACGAAGTGTTCAACCATCCAAAGGAGCCGCGCACGATTGATTTCCTGAATAAAGTGTTATAGGCGGACGGTGCGGACGGCGCGCGGGCAATGCCTGCGCCGCGAAGATTGTCTCCGCTGTTTGAAAAGAGGGAGGGGTTTTATGAAGAAGATCGTGACCATCAGCCGTGAATTCGGAGCCGGGGGCGGCACTATCGGCGCGCGCCTGGCGCAGGAGACCGGGCTGGAATACTACGACAAAGAGCTGATCCTGATGCGGGCCGGCAAGGGCAACGTGGACATTTACAGCCTGATCAAGTGGGACGAGAGCGTTCCCATCAATTTCGGCTTTACCCAGAGCCTGTTTGATTTTTACAACCGCCCCTTGAGCGAGCGCATCTTCCAGGCTCAGAAGGAGACTATCCAGGAAGTGGGCGAGAAGGGGAACTGCATCATCGTGGGCCGAAACGCCAACACCGTTCTGAAGGAGTACGACAAGAGCCTGCACGTGTTCATCCACGCGGATTTTGATTTCCGCCTGAAGCGCATGATGCAGAAGATGCCGGACCAGACGGAGGAGCAGGTGGCGGACGAGATCCGCAGGGTGGATCGGAAGCGCAAAAAATATTGCTCTTACCATACCCAGACGAAATTTGGGGACAGCCGCTATTATGACATCTGCCTGGATTCCTCGAAGTTCGGACTGGAGAAATGCGTGGAGATCTTAAAAGGGTTGATTTTGGAGTAGAGGTGGGAGAAACGTATTGAGGCCGCCGGGAGTGCCCCTGTGTTTCCCGTTCTTCCCGGAAAAGACAAACCGTGCAAAATGTTCCCGTCTGGAAAGACAGACCGATGGCCTGTCTTCCATCCGGGGACATTTTTTGCCCGCTGTGTCTTTTTCGAGGAAGTACAGCAGAAACACAGGGGCGCTCCCGGCGGCATGATACGTTTCCAAGATAAAAGATAAAGGTATTTACGTTTAAAAAAAGACTGGCATATGACGGATATCCGCTGTATGCCAGTCCTTTCTGCTATTGTGATAAAACGGTATGAGTATGCGGGTCTTACGCCGCTTTTTTCTTGCCGGTCAGCGTCTGCACGCCCTCCACGGCAAGGATGCCGGCCAGGATTACCAGCAGGGCAGCGATCGCCGCGCGGATCCAGTTCCAGATATCTGCGGCGTTCGTCACGTTGCTGATGATGGTCTGAATCAGAGATACGATGGTCACTACCAGCATGAAGGCCATGGGAAGCAGGAACATCTTGTTGTTCTTGCCCATCTTGCCCAGCCATGCGGCTACGGCCAGAAGACCGAGAGCGGCCAGAAGCTGGTTGGCAGCGCCGAACAGCGGCCAGATCTTGGAGTAGCCCGTCATACCAAGGGCAACGCCCAGAACTACGGTAATGATGGTCGCCACGTACGGGTTGGTCAGAACGGCCTTGAAGCCGGTGGCGTCCTTATAGGTCTGACCCGGCTCCAGCCAGAATTCCTGGAACATGTAGCGCGCCAGACGGGTGGCTGTATCCAGGGAGGTCAGGCAGAATGCAGACACGGCCAGGATCAGCATGGAGTAGATGACATTCTCGGCTCCGGAAAGGAACGGGATGGTAGCGCACATGCGGGCGATACCGGTCGCGAACACAGCGGTCGGGGTGGTAACGCCGCCCGGAACATATTCAGCCCATATGTAACCCACTGCGCACAGAGAGATCAGGGCCAGCGCACACTCGATCAGCATGCCGCCGTAAGCGATAGGCTTCGCGTCGGTCTCTTTGTCGAGCTGCTTTGCCGTGGTGCCGGAACCAACCAGAGAGTGGAAGCCGGAGATAGCGCCGCAGGCGATGGTTACGAACAGGGCCGGGAACAGGCTGCCCAAAGAGCTGCCGCTTCCGTACTGCGCGGAATCCACAAAGCCCGTGAAGGCCGGGATGTCAAGCGTCGGATGAGCGCCCACGATGCCCACCACGGCGACGATCATCATGCCGTAGAGCAGGAAAGAGCTCAGGTAGTCACGCGGCTGCAGAAGGATCCAGACCGGCGTCACAGAGGCGATGGCAATGTAGATACCCACAATGATCATCCAGGTGCTGCCCGGCAGATAGATCGGGTGCCAGTTGTAGCCGATGGCCATGCAGGCGATGATAGCCGCCACGCCGATCACGGTGGAGACCACCAGGGAAGCGTTTCTTCTGTAAACCATAACGCCGAATACAATGGCGATCAGGATGAACAGAATGGAGATCATGGCGGTGCGCGCGTTCGCTGCGCTTGCCGCTACGTCCAGAGCGCCGTCCGTATAGGTGGCGGTAAAGGTGTTTGCCACGATGGAGGCAAACGCCGCGACAACCAGGATCAGGGTCAGGTAAGAGAAGATGATGAACAGCTTCTTTGCCCTCGCGCCAATGCTGGTGGCGATGACTTCGCCGATGGACTGGCCCTTGTTTCTTATAGATGCAAACAGCGCACCAAAATCGTGCACCGCACCGAAGAAGATGCCTCCGATGAGAACCCACAGCATAACCGGAACCCATCCGAATACTGCGGCCTGGATCGGTCCGTTGATCGGACCTGCCCCTGCGATAGAGGAGAAATGGTGGCCCATCAGCACGGGTGCCTTTGCCGGAACGTAGTCGTTGCCGTCTTCCAGCTCATGAGCGGGAGTTTGTCTGTTGCCTTCGCCAACGCCCCACTGATCTGCCAGCCATTTGCCGTAGGTAACGTAGCCGATGATCAGGATTACGATGCCCACGATTAA
Source organism: uncultured Marvinbryantia sp. (assembly GCA_947630735.1). GTDB lineage: Bacteria > Bacillota > Clostridia > Lachnospirales > Lachnospiraceae > Marvinbryantia. The sequence goes on along the minus strand of CANRIR010000017.1, from coordinate 31,145 downwards.
CAATAATGCTGCATTCATGAATCACACACTCCTTTTCTTTTCTTTTTTCATGAATATATTTTTCATTAATTTCGCATTTGCCCTGCCGCTGCGGTTCGTGGGAAAATTCTCCTCGCCCCGGCGGACGAGCACGGTGTGGAAATCCATCCAGCCGTGCAGCGAAAAATGAAAACTTTTGTAGATCCTGCATTTTTTCAGGAGCTTCTCGGCACCCGGCGTGCAGGAATCGCACAGGAACACCGCGGTAATGTAGGTGTACATATGCTCCTTATCCGGCTGGATGAGCGCCATGCCCCGCTCGTACGCGGTCTGTTCACAGGCGCGGTAGAGCTCCTCCGTGAGTTCCGGAACGGAAAAGATATATACATGTTCGTTGGAATTGGCGCTCCACAGTTCCGCTTTTTTCATGAGCACATATTTTGCGGAGCGCACGTGGAAATGGCAGGAGGCACAAAGCGGCGCGTCGGCATCGCCGGCCTGCTCCACATCGAAATAGCTGCTGTATGCCGCAAGGAGCATATACAGCATCTCCTCGCGCGAATGATCCAGTGCCATGCGGTTTCCTTTCCTATAAATCCTATGAAAAAATCCGGCGGAAGCCGCCGGGTTTTTCACTGCAGTCGGACTTCGTTGTCTGAAAAAAATCGAAAGAAATTCTAAAATTTTTATAAAAACATCATAAGAAAATATAGCACATTTCGGGCTCGAATGCAATGCGTTAAATGGCTAAAGCAAAAATTTAATATATTTAATATTTCTGTTAAAAATGCAGAAAAGCGCATATTCCATAAAACCGGAAAATCCCGTAAAAACAGCGTATCTGCGGCATTTCTGCAATGTTCTGTGAAAAATCCACAAGAATAATATTGGCACTCGAAAGCGAGTGATAACAACTGCACAAAAAAGTGGCGATTATGCAAATAAATTTATTGAAAGACACAAGAGATTAGAGTATAATATTCACGTAACCTAAACGCGCGGTTTTTGAGGAAAGCGCGGCAAAAGAGACGCCAAAACGGCGGAGCGGGAGACGCCCGCCTGCAGGACGGAGGTCAATGTGAAAAGAAAATTAGTTGGCGGCCTGCTGACGGCGCTTGCCGTCTGCCTGGCACCCGGCTGGGGAGAGGCAAAGGCAGGCGAGGGCGCGCAGATCTTGGCGCTCTGCGAAGCGGAGGACGCCGTTTTTTCGGGAAATGTACATAAGGAAGCGTCTGTGGAAGGATATTCCGGGGAGGGATATGCGGCCGGTTTCTCCGGGGACGAGGACAGCTGCACCTTTACCGTATCGGTGCCGGAGGACGGCTTCTACGACCTGAATTTTGTCAGCGCCGCGGTGGGCGGCTATAAAGAAAATTACATTCTGGTGGACGGCGGGAGCGCGGGCGTGGTCTGCGCGGAGGATCCGGCCTTTGCGGATTCCGTTCTGACCAGGGTTTATCTGGAAGCGGGGGAGCATCAGATCGCCCTCGCAAAATTTTGGGGCTGGATCCTTCTGGACCGGCTGGAGATCACAAAAGCAGAGGAGCTGAGCGACGCTATGTATGAAGTATCCGCAGAGCTGACCGATCCGAAAGCAACGGAGGGCGCAAAGCGCCTGATGGGTTTCCTGGCGGACCAGTACGGAAAGAAGATCCTTTCCGGGCAGTATTCCAGCCAGGGGCAGTACGGAAAAGAGTTTACGGTCATCAACCGCGAGACCGGGAAATACCCGGCCATCCTGGGGCTGGACTTTATCGAGTATTCCCCGTCCAGGGTTGCCAACGGCAGCACGCCGAAGACGACGGATTACGCCATCGACTTCTGGGAGAGGGGCGGCATCGTCACATTCTGCTGGCACTGGAACCCGCCGGAAAAATATTTTACGCGGGAGTGGTGGAGAGCGTTCTACACGGACAGCACCAACATCGACCTGGCCGCCATCCTGGATGGCCGGGACGAGGAGGGCTACCAACTGCTCATGGAGGATATCGACGCCATCGCAAAGCAGCTGCAGATCCTGCAGGAGGCCGGCGTGCCTGTTCTCTGGAGACCTCTGCACGAGGCGTCCGGCGGATGGTTCTGGTGGGGCGCGTCGGGGCCGGAGGCGTACAAGGAGCTGTACGTGCTGCTCTATGATAAGCTGACAAACGAGTACGGCCTGCATAACCTTATATGGGTGTGGAACGGCCAGAACGCCGACTGGTACCCGGGCGACGAGTATGTGGACATCATCGGGGAGGATCTCTATCCCGGCGAGCATGTCTACGCGGCCCAGACCGACAAATACCTGGAGGCGTCGCATTACACGGACGCCGCAAAGATGGTGGTCATGTCCGAGAACGGCTGTGTGTTCGACCCGGACCTGGCCGTGCGCGACGGGGCCATGTGGGGCTTCTTCTGCACCTGGGAAGGCGAATTTGTGGCCAAGAACACGGCCATCTACGCGTACAGCGAGCAGTACACGGAGGCGGATATGCTGCGGAAGGCCTATGAGAGCGACACGGTGCTCACGTTAGAGGAGCTTCCGGATCTGCGCACCTATCCCATTCGGGATGAGAGCGCCGGGGACTGACCATGAAGAGCTTAAAAGATTTTTTTTCCTATGATGGAGGGCTCATCCGGTTCCTGCACAAGCTGGGGGAACTGATCCTGGTAAACATTGTGTTTATCCTGTGCTGCCTGCCGGTCATTACGATAGGTTCCTCCGTCACTTCCTTATATTATACGGTTATCAAGAGCATCCGCCGGGAGCGGGGCAATCCGCTCAGCGAATTTTTCAGCTCCATGAAGCGGACGCTGGCGAAGGGCTGCGCGGTCACGGCCGTGTCGGCGGTGGTTTTTGCCATCCTGTACCTGGGAGCGCGGCAGCAGCTGGACGCGGGGAACCGCCATATGGCGGCGGTCTATGTGGGTCTTGCGATCCTCGGCGTCTGCGTGCTGGTCAACATCTTTCCGGTTATGTCGCGGTTCGACCTGAAGCTCTCCGAACTTTTGAAACTGTCCTTTGTAATGGGCATCCGGTTCCTGCCGGTAACCGTGATCACAGCGCTCGGCACGGCGCTTGTGGGATGGCTTTTGTTTTTCTGGCTGCCGGTTCCGTGCATTGCGGTGCTGCCGGGCTGCTGGTGCTATATCGTAACTTTCTTTATGGAAAAAGCGCTGCTGTTTTACATGCCGAAGCCAAAACCCGGCGAGGACGCATGGTATTACGGCGATGATACAAACTCGATGCAGTGACTGCGGAAAAGAGGTAGAGAATGAGGAGAAGTAAGTGGCAGAAAACAGTCATACCGGTAATCGCGGCGAGCCTTGTGCTCACGCTGCCGGGCTTTGTCATGGCGACGTCCGCCGGGAGCAAGACGAAAGCGGAAGCCGAGAGCGAGACAGAGGCGGAAACCGAGGCCGCGTCTGCGCCGGAAGCAGAGAGTGAGGCGGAGGCAAAGTCCGTGTCCGCTTCGACAGCCGGGAGCAAAGCGAAAGCGGAAGCCGAGAGCGAGACGGAGACAGAAACCGAAGCCGAGAGCGAGACGGAAACCGAAACCGCGTCCGCGCCGATAGCTGGGAGCGGGCGCAGCATGGACGAGTACGACGATATTATCAGTTTCTACTCGGTGGATGATTCCATCCCTTCCTATAAAAATTACGTGCAGCAGTATGAGCAGGCCAGCCCTTCCGCGGAAGTGACGGCGGGCGCGGCGCAGCTCGTGCGCTATGAGGAGGAAGGCGAGCCGAAGGAGCCGGAGATTTACGCCGATTATATGGGTGTGCAGGGCGACAGCGTCTACACCAGCGAAGATTCGCTGACCGAGTTTGCGATCGAGGTGGAGGAGGACGGTTTCTATAATCTTGCCCTGGAATACTATCCGGTGGAGGGCAAGAACTCCGACATCGAGCGCAGCATCTTCGTGGACGGCGAGCTTCCCTACAAAGAACTGGCGCTGATCTCGTTTCAGCGCATCTGGAGATACGATATGGAGCGCGGCACCAGCGAGAACGGCTCCGCTTCCTATGAGTGGGAGAGGGACAACCAGGGGAACCAGTCGCGCCCCAGCATGGTGGAGGAGCCCGAGTGGCAGACGGAGCCGGTGTACGACAGCGACGGCTACATCACTTCGCCGCTCACGTTCTACCTGACGAAGGGCAGACACATCGTCTCACTGATGTCCCTGCGGGAGCCCATGCTCATCCACTCCCTGACCTTCAGCAATCAGGCGGCCACAAAGCCCTATGAGCAGGTAAAGGCGGAGCAGGACGACGCGGGCGCAAAGGAGACGGCCGGGCAGCTGATTACCATTGAGGGAGAGAACGCCACCAGGTCTTCCTCCCAGATGCTCTATCCCATTCAGGATCAGTCGTCCCCGGCGGTATCGCCCTCCAGCGCGAAGGAGCTTTTGAACAACACCATCGGAGGAAATTCCTGGCGGCTGGTGGGCCAGTGGCTGGAGTGGGATTTCGATGTGCAGCAGACCGGCTACTACCGGATCTCCCTCTACGACTGCCAGAACTTTGTGCGTGGCGTGTATGTCTCCAGAAAACTCCTCATCGACGGGCAGGTTCCCTTCTCGGAGATGGAGGCCTACGGATTCAACTACGCCCAGAGCTGGCGCGAGGATGTGCTGCAGGATGAGAACGGCACACCCTACTCCTTCTATCTGGAGGAGGGGCACCACACCCTGCGCATGGAAGTGGTGCTGGGCGATTTCTCCGACATCATCAGCGAGGTGCAGGACTGCGTGCAGCAGCTGAACGGCATCTACCGCGAGGTCATCAAGATTACCGGCGTGAAGCCGGACACCTACCGCGACTACCAGATCGAGCGCACCCTGCCGGATCTGAACAGCGAACTGACGGCCGTGCACGATCAGCTGGACGCGGCCATTGCCAGCCTGGAGCAGCTGACCGGAAAGAACTCCGACAAGCTGACCGTGCTTTTGACCATGCGCGACCAGCTGGAGGATCTGATGGAGGACGGCGACTATTTCGTGCGCGTCATCGGCACCTATAAGACGAATGTGCGCGCCTGCGGCAACTGGATCAGCCAGGTGATCGCGCAGCCGCTGGCCGTGGACCGCATCAACATCTACTCGGCGGATCAGAATGTGCAGTATGCCCGCACCTCGTTCCTGGACAAGGCACTGTATGAGTGCAGGAGGCTGTTCTATTCCTTCATTATAGACTACAACCAGATCGGAAATGTGTCGGAAAACGCCAAAGAGGAGAAGACCATTACCCTGTGGATCGGCACCGGCCGCGACCAGGCCAATGTCATAAAAGGCATGATCGACGAGACCTTTACCAGCGAGACGGGCGTGAATGTGAACGTGCAGCTGGTGGATATGAGCACGCTGCTGCGGGCCGAGCTGGCGGGCGAAGGGCCGGACGTGGCCATCCAGGTAACCAACACCACCGGACAGATCGTGGCGCAGACCACCGGCGTGACGGCCCTGCCGAACGGCAACGACACTCCGGTAAACTACGGCATCCGAAACGCGGTGCTGGATCTGAGCCAGTTCCCGGACCTGGAGGAGGTTACCGGGAGGTTCTCCGAGGCGGCCATGACGCCGTTCCAGTTTGACGGCGCGACCTACGGCCTGCCGGAGACCCTGACCTTCCCCGTGATGTTCTACCGCAAGGATATTCTGGCGGAGCTCGGCATGGACATTCCCCAGACCTGGGACGACGTGAAGGTGGCTATGACCGTGCTGGCGAAGAACCAGATGGAATTTGGCATGCTGCCCAGCGAGCAGATCTTTGCCATGCTGCTCTACCAGAACGGGGGTAACTACTACACCGAGAACGGCGACGCCTCGGCCCTGGATTCGGACGTTGCGGTCAACACCTTCAAGGACTACTGTGAATTTTACACGGACTACAAGCTGGACAAGGAGACCAGCGTGGAGGAGCGCTTCCGAACCGGCGAGTGTCCCATCATCATAGCGGACTACACCATCTACAACAACCTGGTGGTATCCGCGCCGGACATTGCGGGGCTGTGGGATTTCGCCCCGGTACCCGGCAGAGTGGATGAAAACGGAAACATCGACCGCAGCACCGGCAGCACCGGGCTGGCCAGCATCATCATGGCGGACACCGAGTACCCCGAGGAGTGCTGGGAGTTCCTGAAATGGTGGACCTCGGCCGACGTGCAGACGCAGTACGGCCGCGAGATGGAGAGCCTGATGGGCTCGGCGGCGCGTGTGCCCACGGCCAACCTGGAGGCCTTCTCCAACATGCCGTGGCCCATAGACGACTTCCGGGCTCTGGAGGAGGCGTTTACCTGGGTTAAGGGGATCCCGCAGGTGCCCGGCGGCTACTATTCCTGGCGGAACGTGAACAACGCGTTCTACACCGTAACCACCGAGACGGACACCGCTTCGCCCAGGGAGGAACTGATGGACAAGGTAATCTACATCAACGCGGAGATCAATTACAAACGACAGGAGCTTGGCCTGTCCACCGCACAGTAGAAGGGAGGGAGGAAAGAAAATGGCAGAACAGATAACCGCATCCAAAAAGAGCAAAGACAAGACGCATTCGCTCGCGTACCGCATCAAGCGGAACCGCGTGTGCTATTATATGCTGGCACCATATTTCATCCTGTTTTTCTTCTTCACAGTGCTGCCGGTGATCATATCCATCGCCTTGAGCTTTACCTATTTCAATATGCTGGAATTCCCCACCTTCATCGGGTGGCAGAACTACATCAAGCTGTTTCTGGAGGATGATATTTTCCTGATCTCCTTAAAGAACACGCTGATCTTCGCGGTGGTCACGGGGCCCATCAGCTACATCCTGTGCCTGCTGTTCGCCTGGATCATCAACGAATTTTCCGGGAAGCTGCGAGCGTTTCTGACCCTGATCTTCTACGCGCCCAGCATCTGCGGAAACGCCTACCTGGTGTGGAACCTCATCCTCACGGGCGACCGCTACGGCTACCTGAACGGCATCCTCTTAAAGCTGGGCATCCTGGATGAGGCCATCCTGTGGATGAAGACGGAGAAATACGTGCTCCCGGTGCTGATCGTGGTGCAGCTGTGGCTGTCTTTGGGAACCGGTTTCCTTTCCTTTATCGCCGGTCTGCAGACGGTGGACAAGAGCCTCTTCGAGGCGGCGGCCCTGGACGGCGTGAAAAACCGCTGGCAGGAATTGTGGTATGTCACGCTCCCGGCCATGAAGCCTCAGCTGATGTTCGGCGCGGTTATGCAGATCACGCAGTCCTTCGCGGTGGCGGACATTTCCATTCAGCTTGCGGGAAATCCCTCCGTCAACTACGCGGGCGCGACGGTGGTCACGCACCTTCTGGACTACGGGTCCACCCGGTTTGACATGGGCTACGCATCCGCCATCGCGACGGTGCTGTTCCTGCTGATGGTCGGCACCAATAAGCTGGTGCAGAGAATATTAAGGAGGGTTGGCGAATAATGGAGAAAAAGAGACGTCGGCTTTTCCGCAGAAAGGCAAAAAAACTCAACCGTTCCATGGCGGGCAACAGCATCCTGTTTTTTGTCATGTTCGTCTGCGGCATCTTTATGGCGCTGCCCCTGGTCATGATCATCAACAACGCCTTAAAGCCCCTGGACGAGCTGTTCCAGTTCCCGCCCAAGATTTTTGTGCGCAACCCCACCCTGGAGAACTTTACCGACCTGTTCGTGCTGATGAACAATTCCTGGGTGCCGTTCTCGCGCTACATATTAAACACCATCATCATCACGGGCGGCGGCATGGTGGGCCATGTCATCTGCGCGTCCCTGGCGGCGTACCCGCTGGCGAAGCACAATTTTCCGGGCAAGAACATTCTGTTCAGCATGGTAGTGCTCTCCATGATGTTCTCCTGGACGGTAACCCAGATCCCGCAGTACATCATCATCAGCTGGCTGCACATCAACAATACCTACGCGGCGCTGATCCTTCCGGCCTTTTCCTTCGGCATGGGCCTCTATCTGATGAAACAGTTTATGGAGCAGCTGCCGGATTCCCTCATGGAGTCGGCCCGGCTGGACGGGGCTTCGGAGTGGCGCATTTTCTGGAGCATCGTCATGCCGAACGTGAAACCGGCCTGGCTGACGCTGGCCATCTTCCAGTTCCAGCAGATGTGGGGCAACACGGGCGGCCTGTTCCTGCGCAGCGAGGAGCTGAAACCTCTGCAGTATTCCCTGCAGCAGATCACAGCGGGCGGCACGGCGAGAGCCGGAGCGGCGGCGGCCGTTACCTTTATCATCGCGGCCGTGCCCATTACCTTCTTCCTGATCTGCCAGAGCAGCGTTTTGGAAACTATGACCACATCCGGCATGAAAGATTAAGGAGGGCAGTATGAGAAGACAAAAATGGTTTGTGACGCTTGCTGCCTCCCTGGCAGCGGCCGTGGCGGCGCTGGGAACCTGCGCCGGGGCAAAGGAACTTCCCTACGACACCTACACCTACGATTACCGGGAGAACGTGATGCTGACCCCCGCGGCCTATGTGCCGAACGGCAGGATCACGGGGCAGACGGCGGGCACCACGGATTTCAAGGAGCCCCAGGACCTCTGCGTTGCGCCGGACGGGCTGGTGTATGTGGCGGACACGGGGAACAACCGCATCGTGGTGCTGGACGAGGATATGTCCCAGACCGTGCGGATCATCGATTCCTTCGAGCGGGACGGCGAGCAGGACAGCTTCAACGCCCCCTACGGCGTGTGCGTGTCGGAGAACGAACAGCTCTACGTGGCGGACTCCAACAACAAGCGCGTGGTGGTGCTTACCCCGGAGGGGGAATTTGTGAAGATTATAGACAACCCGCAGTCGGAGGTTCTGGAGGACGATTTCGACTTCGTGCCCCTGAAAGTGACGGTGGACTACGCGGACCGTGTGTACGTCATCGCGCGGAACGCTTTCGAGGGGATCCTGGTGTTTGAAAACACCGGCGATTTTACCGGCTATTTCGGAACCATCGACGTGAAGATCACGCTGTGGGAGAAGTTCTGGAGAAGGCTTGCCAGCAAGGAGGAGCGCTCCAAACAGCAGCTTTACATTCCCACGGAGTTTACCGGCATCGACATCGACAGCGACGGATTTGTGTACGCGTCCAACCTGGACTCGGACGGCCTGCAGGGCATCCGGCGTCTGAACCCCCGGGGCGAGGACGTCATCCAGAAGGGCGAGAACCAGAACCTGGGCGGCGATCTGTGGGGCAGCGTCTACGGCACATACAGCGGTCCGTCGGAATTTACCGACGTGGTGTACCGGGGCAAGGGGATCTACTCCCTGCTGGACCGCAAGCGCGGACGCATTTTTACCTACGATAAGGAGGGCAACCTGCTCTACGTTTTCGGCGGCCTGGGGAGCCAGGAGGGCACCTTCAACACCCCGGTGGCCATCGAGACCGTGGAGGACCAGATCATCGTGCTGGACGCCTACCACGGGGCGGTGCTGAAATTCGCGGCCACGGAGTACGGCTCCCTCATCGACAAAGCCGTGGGCCTGCGCTACGACGGCGATGAGAAACAGGCCATCGGCGCGTGGGAGCAGGTGCTGAAGCTGAACGAGAACAACGAGCTCGCGAACAGCGGCATCGGAAAAGCCTATCTGACGGCCGGCGACAACGCGCAGGCCATGAAATACCTGAAGCTGGGCATGAACCGCAAATACTATTCCATCGCCTGGCAGCGCTACCGCAACGAGCTGCTGACCCAGAGCATCGGGCCTGTGATGACGGTGGTCGTCGCGGTCATCGCGGTGTTCGTGCTGCTTGCGCAGGTGCGCAAAAGAAAAGGGAGAGGAAAACGAAAGGAGGGCTTGCTTTGATAAAGGAATTATTCTCGCTCGACAAATGGAAATACGCCTTTTACACGGTCAGCCATCCCATGGACGCCTACTATGAGATCCGCCACCGGGGCAGGGGCAGCGTGCCCGTGGCCATCGTGCTGGTCATCCTGTTTTCCCTGAGCTTTTCCGTCAACCGCATGTCGGCCAGCTTTGTGGTGAACGATGTGGACCCGCTGGATGTGAACGCCCTGACGGAGCTGATCGCCGTGCTGCTTTTGTATCTGCTCATGTGCGTGAGCAACTGGTCCATTACCTGCCTGATGGAGGGGGAGGGCCGACTGAAGGACATCGCCATCGCGATCGGCTACGCGCTGATCCCCATGATCGTGTGCTTCAACATCGCGACGCTGTTCAGCCAGTTTGTATCCCTGGAGGAGGCGGCGTTCTACTGGATCATTATGGCCCTGGGCATTGCCTACGGCCTGATCATGATGCTGATGGGCATTATGGTGGTGCACAACTACACGCTGGCCAAGACGCTGGTCACGGTTTTCCTCACGTTCATCGCCATGTTTATCATCATCTTTGTGGTGCTTCTGTTTGTGGATCTGATCAATCAGGTATACAGTTTCTTTTACAGTATCTATCAGGAACTGATGTACCGCGCGTAGAGGGAGGGACAACATGCGTAAAAGTAAAAAAATTGTGATCGCGGTTGTGTGTCTCGCTGCGGCGGCGGTGGCCGGCTGGTTTTTATGGTGGCTGTTCCGCTATCACTTCTACAACGATTACAGGGCCTACCTGACCTCCTACGACTACGAGGAGGGAAAGACGTTCACCCCGCTGGGGGATGAGAGCGGCGGCGTGAAGGGCATGAAGCTGGCGGCCCAGAATGAATACCTGAAGCTGTATGCCAACACGGAGACGGGCGAGGTGGCCGTGGAGGACAAGCGCAACGGGCAGATCGTCTATTCCAACCCGCCGGACGCGGACTCGGACGCCCTGGCCTCCGGGACCAACAAGAGCTACCTGAAATCGCAGCTCATCGTGGACTATTTCAACACGTCCCGCACCCAGGGAACTTTCGACTCCTACACATACTGCGTCCAGAAAGAGGGCCAGCTGGCGTCGGAGGGCATCGAGAACGGCATCCGGTTCCTGTACACCATCGGCGATATGTCCAACAGCACCGGCATCGTGCCGCAGTATATCAGCATCGAGACGCTGGATAAAGTGCTGGCGGCCCTGCCGGAGGACGATGCGTCCTTTGTAAACAAAAAGTACACGGATTCCAGCGTGGCGGAGAACTATAAGGAACTGCTTCCGTCCGCCGCGAAGGGCGCGTCGCAGCTGCGCAAGCTGAACAAATATTTTGAGGCGGCCGGGTTTACCGACGAGGACTACCTGCGCGAGATGGAGAACTCCGGCGTGGAGGGCGCTGTGCCCATCTCCTTCGAGATTCCGCTGGAGTACCGCCTGAACGGCGACGCCGTGGACGTGTCCATCCCCATGAGCCAGGTGGTGGAGAACGGCGGCGGCGCGATCTTCCGCATCCAGTTCCTGCGCTATTTCGGCGCGGCCGGAAAGGACGAAGAGGGCTACATGCTGGTGCCCAACGGCTCCGGCTCGCTGATCAACTTCAACAACGGGAAAACCGCGGCGGACAACTATTCCGAGTATGTGTACGGCATCGACCCGCTGGCGGCGGAGTACACGGTGCTGGAGAACACGGAGAATGTGAAGATGGCGCTGTACGGGCTGTTCCGCGAGGACAGCAGCGTGTTCGCCACCATCGAGGACGGGGCCTCCCTGGCGTACCTGAACGCGGGGGTTTCCGGGAAACTCAACGAGTACAATTATGTATATCCCACCTTCGTGCTGCGCGGGAACGACAAACTGTCCATGTTCGGAACCACCGGCAACGAGGCGGATATTCCCATTGTGGAAAAGAATTTTTATGACGCAAACATCACGGTAAAATACACCATGCTCACGGACGAGAACGCGGGCTATGCGGGGGCGGCCAACTACTACCGGCAGAGGCTGCTGGACGAGGGCGTGCTGACGCCCAACGAACCGACGGACGGGGACATCAAGTTCTACTACGACGTGCTGGGCGGCGTGGACATGACCAGGTTTTTCCTGGGCACCCAGTACCAGGGCCTGTACGCCATGACCACGTTCGACGAGGCCAAGGACATGTCGGACGACCTGCGCAGCCAGGGCGTCTCCAACCAGGTCATGAACTTCCAGGGCTGGATGAACCGCGGCTACTACCACGATGTGGTGAGCAAGCTGAAGGTGTCAGGCAAGCTGGGCGGAAAGCTGGGCCTGTCGTCCCTGAACGACACGGTGGAGCGCAACGGCGGCACATTCTACGCGGATGTGGCCTTCCAGAAAGTGACGGCCGTCAGCAAGCGCTATTCGGAGAACAACGAGACGTCCCGATATTACGGGGGCGGCTACATCGCGGAGTTCGGCCTGGTAAACCCGGCTACCCTGCGGCAGACTTCCGGCCTGGGCTACGAGGAGAACCACTATTATCTGGTCTCGCCGAAATTCCTGGTGCGCTATGTGGACAAATTCGCGGCGAAGATCACAGGCTGCGGCGTGGACGGCATCTCCCTGCGGGACCTTGGGGATGAGCTCCACTCCGACAAAAAGCGGACCAACATCATCAGCCGCGAGCAGGCGCTGGACGTGGTGGAGGGCTCCCTGGGAGTCTTAAAGGACACGGGCAAAAAGCTCATGGTAAACGACGGAAACGATTACTCCTTCGCCTACGCGGACGACATCATCAACGCGCCGCTGACAGACAACGACTATTACATCGTGGATCAGACGGTTCCGTTTTATGAGATGCTGATCCACGGGTGCATCGACTACTCGGGCAGCGCCGTCAATCTGAGCGATACTTACGACCGGGCGGACATCGTGCTGAACCTCGTCGAGACGGGCGCTTCCCCGCACTTTATGTTCTCGTGGGAGAACTCCAGCGACATCAAGAATACGGGGCTGAACCGCTTCTGCTCCACAACCTATGAGAGCTGGAAAAACGACGCCTGCGAGATCTACCAGGAGGTAAACGAGGCCCTGAAGCCTGTGAAGGACAGCGCCATCGTGAACCACGAGATCCTGAGCGGCACCCTGCGGGCGGTCACTTACGAGAACGGCGTGAAGATCTATATTAATACCGGAAAGACAGACGCGAGCGCGGACGGCCTTACCGTTCCGGCGAGAAGCTATCTGGTGAGAGGAGGCGAGTCAGATGAATAAAAAGAAGAAAAGATTGTCCCTCTCGAAAAAGCGGAGCATCACGGGTTTTCTGTTTATTCTTCCGTGGTTCATCGGGTTCGTGTGGTTCTATGCCAGAAGCCTGTTTATGTCCATAGAGTTCTCGCTGTCGAACCTGACCGTGAACCCCGGAGGCGGCTACAGCCTGGATTTTGTGGGCCTTCAGAATTTCCTCTACGCGTTCCGAGCCCACGCCACTTATAAGCAGGTGCTCACCACGTCCATCGGCAACATGCTGATCGACGTGCCGCTGATCACGTTTTTCAGCCTGTTCATGGCGCTCCTGCTGAACAAGAAGTTCCGCGGGCGCACCCTGGTGCGCGCCATCTTCTTCCTTCCGGTCATCCTGAATTCGGAGGCCATCCTGGAGACCATGGACCTGGTCCGGACCATGATGAGCGGCGGCATCTCGAGCGCCAGCGCCGAGATGGCGGAGGCGGCGGCCGGGGGAGGCGTGGGGATTACCTACTACATGGAAATGTTCAGCAGCCTGGGGATTCCGGACTCCATCATTACCTACATATCCGGGGCGGTGGCCCGCATCAGCGATATTATCAACGCCTCAGGCGTGCAGATCATCATTTTCATCGCCGCCCTGCAGTCCATACCGGGTTCCATGTACGAGGTGGCGAAGATCGAGGGCTCCACGGCCTATGAAACCTTCTGGAAAGTAACCTTCCCCATGGTAATGCCCCACATCATCACAAATGTGGTCTACACCGTGGTGGACAGCTTCGCGAAGTCCGAGGTGGTGGAGCTGGCGTACAACACCGCGTTCAAGGAGATGAACTACGGGCTGAGCTCCGTGTTCAGCCTGGTGTCCACGGTGATCACCTGTCTGATCCTGGTGATCGCCTGCCGGTTCATACAGAAGCGGACATTCTACTACAATTAGGAAAGGAGAAGAAAGATGGAAAAGGCAAAGAAAAAGTCGCTCATAGCCTGGTACCGCGATCTGATGGCGGACAACCAGTTTACGAATGACCGCATCCGCTGGGCAAACAATTTCAAAAAGTTTGTGCTGTTTATTTTCCGCACGGTGCTGATCGTCGGGGTGTGCTACGTCATTCTGGGGCCGGTCATAGGCATTATCAGCAGTTCTTTTTTCTCCGATGCGGACAGCTATAATCCGATGGTCTACCTGATCCCGCAGGAGCCTACCCTGGGGCGCTACACGATGGCCGCGCAGTACCTGAACTACGGAAAGACCGTGGTGGCTTCCCTTGTGTATTCCCTGTCGCTCATGCTGATCCAGGTGTTCATCTGTTCCATGGTGGGATACGGATTCGCAAGATACAATTTTCCGCTGAAAAATGTCTTATTTGCATGTGTGGTCGTCATGATCGTCATTCCTACCAACACGATCATGCTTCCGCTCTACATGACATTTGCGAAATTTGATATCTTTGGAATTATAAAAGCGATCAGGGGGGACGCTGTCAACCTCCTGTCCACGCCCATACCGATGTATATTATGACATTCTTTGGGTGCGGGCTTCGGTCGGGGCTTTACATTTACATTTTCAACCAGTTCTTCCGCGGGCTTCCGAAAGAGATTGAGGAGGCGGCTTTCGTGGACGGGGCCGGAACCTTGTATACGTATTTTCGTATCATGCTTGTAAATGCGCTGCCCTCGGTCGTCACCGTAGCGATTTTCTCTATGGTGTGGCAGTACAACGACACCTTCTATGCAAACCTGTTTCTGATCAGCAACGATATTGTGATCAGCAAGCGCATTGCCACGATCGAGGCCTCCATCTCCACGGTGGAGAAAATCCTGGATCCCAACATCCTGGAGCTGTTTGTGGACGCGGGCATTGTGCTCATCATGATCCCCATAGTGATCATCTATGTGGCGCTTCAGAAGCAGTTTATAGAGGGCGTTGAGCGAAGCGGTATCGTCGGGTAGGCGACGGCAGGATTACCGTTCGCCGGACAGCCCGCCCCGGCGGGCGGACGGACGGCAAAAAAGAAAAAGGAGGAAAAAAAGTTGAAAGCAAGAAAACTCATCACAGTATCTCTGACAGCCGCCATGCTGGGCACAGCGGCTTTCGGGGGGATGCATGCGGCGGCCGAAGAAGGCGCAGCGGCGGCGAGCATCGACTTTGAAGACGGCGTGTTCGGTTTTGCGGGCGTCGATAAGTCGGTCAACTCCGCGGCGGGCAACTCCGCGCTGGAAGTGGCGGACTACAACGGGTCCAAGGCGCTGAAGGTTACGTCCGACGGCAAGGCAATATACATTGGCTTCCAGGCGGACGCGCTGCTGGGCGACAACATCGGGAATGTGGCGTCCATCGACATGACGATCGGAACCGAGAATCCGGACGGCAAGTTCGGCGCGGTGTCCGGCAACATCTACGCGTTCCTCGGCGAGGATCTGACGCGCGACAATAACGCGTGGTCGGTCTATCTGGAGACCGCAAACCCGAAGACCGTAAGCTACACGGTAAAAGAGGGGCTTTCCATGGTTCCGGGCAGCTACATTGTGGTTTCCCTGGAGACAGATACCCTGAAAGACAAGGGCGCTACCCCGGCTATTCTGTACATCGACGACATTGCGTTTAAAGACGCGGACGGCAATGTGCTTCCGGCGGACACCTCCGCGGAGTATGTGGCGGCAGCCTCGGGCGCAGACCGCTCCAACCTGTTCGCTCTGACGGACGCGGTGGAATTTGCGGGCTTTAGCTGCAGCGGCGACGGCTGGTCGCAGAACGGCTTCGACATGCCGCAGGAGATCATCGACGCACTGGTTCCGGGCAGCGCGGTGGAGATTACCTACACCAGCGAGGCCGGAGACATGTGGATCGTGATGCCGGATGCGGCCGCGGGCTGGATGAGAGTCGGCCAGGGCAACGCGGACGGAAGCGGCAGCGACATCGGCTACGTCAACAACGCCAAGAACATTGTGCAGATCCCGTACGAGATGATCGCGGCGGTGTGCGGCGACGACGTTTCCACCTGGGGCGCAAGAATGCAGTGTGAAGCCTCCGGCGCATGGGAAGTGCAGTCCGTGAAGGTTGGCAAGACGACTGTTCAGCCGGCGGTTGCGGACGCGGTGGAATTTGCGGGCTTTGCCTGCAGCGGCGACGGCTGGTCACAGAACGGCTTTGATATGCCGCAGGAGATCATCGACGCTCTGGTTCCGGGCAGCGTGGTGGAGATCACATACTCCAGCGAGAACGGAGATATATGGATCGTAATGCCGGATGCGGCGGCAGGCTGGATGAGAGTCGGCCAGGGCAACGCGGACGGAAGCGGCAGCGACAGCGCGATCTTTGACGGCAGCAAGGCGTACATCACTTACGAGCAGATAGCGGCGGTGTGTGGCGACGACGTTTCCACCTGGGGCGCAAGAATGCAGATGGAGGCCTCCGGCGCATGGGAAGTGTACGGCGTGAAGGTCGGCAAAAAGACCGAGATGAAGCCTTTAAAGAACATGGTGGAATTTGCGGGCTTCAGCTGCAGCGGCGACGGCTGGTCACAGAGCGGCTACGCGATGCCGCAGGAGATCATCGACGCCCTGGTTCCGGGCAGCGTGGTGTCCATCTCTTATAAGAGCGAGAGCGGCGATATATGGATCGTTATGAACGAGGCTGCGGCGGGCTGGATGAGAGTCGGCCAGGGCAACATGGACGGAAGCGGCAGCGACCCGGCGGCCTACAACGGCAGCACCTGCCAGGTAACCTACGAGCAGATCGCGGCTCTGTGCGGCGACGACGTGAGCACCTGGGGCAGCACGATGCAGGCGGAATCTTCCACCGCATGGGAAGTATACAGCGTGGCGGTTGGCCAGGCTGCGGCGGATAGCGCGGCGGCAGAGGCAGAGCCGGCGGAAGCGGAACCCGCTGAGACAGAACCGGTTGAGACAGAAGCTGCGGCGGAGTAAGGCATGCGCAGCACCACAATAGAAAAAGGAGGAATAATCAAAATGATGAACAGCAAAAAAATAATTGCCTTTGGTCTTGGCCTCGCCATGACCGCGGGTCTCGCGGCGAGCGTAAGCGCCGGAGACGAGCCGAGAACCATCAAGATCGGCACCTGGTACGACCACTACTATGACAGCACGCATACGGACATCTACGATGATCCCAGCGTTGCCGACGAGGAGCTGGCGCAGAAGCACTTCGACGTCGTAAAAGAGGTGGAGGAGAAGTACAATGTGAAGCTCGAGTTTGTGAACCTGACCTACGACGGCATCCAGGAATCCATCAACACCTCCATCCTGGCGGGCACCCCGGACTGCGACATCTACGAGGTGGATATGACCTTCGGCATCCCCGCCGCTCTGAACGGCTTCGTGACGAACCTGGAGGAGGTTCTTCCGGCGGACAGCGATCTGTTTAACGACCAGATGGTATTCTCGCAGGTGGACATCGGCGTGGACGACGGCGTGTACCTGTTCCAGGCGAACAGCGCGGAGATGCTGCTGGCCAACACCTACATGATGGCGTGGAACAAGCAGATGCTGGACGAGGCAGGCCTGGAGGATCCGAACGCGCTCTACGAGAGAGGCGAGTGGACCTGGGATAAGTGGAGAGAGTATCTGCTGGCTCTGACGCAGGACACCGACGGCGACGGCGTGACCGACGTTTACGGCTACGGTTCCCGCTGGGATTTCCTGGTTTACAACCTGCTGATGAGCAACGGCACCGGCATCGCCATGAGCCCCACCGAGACGCTTTCCAGCCCGCAGGTGACGGAAGTGCTCGACTTCATCTACAATATGTACAATGTTGACCATGTTGCGAATCCGTGGAACGCGGAGGACTTCGACTACAACCAGAACTGCTACATGGACGGCAGAGTGGCAAACTGGATCAGCGCGGCCTGGATTTCTGATTCCAACAAGGATGTGGACCTGAGCTTCGACGTGATCTGGAGTCCGTGGCCCATCGGACCGAGCGGCGACCAGGAGACCAACAAGCTGAAAAATGTTTCCTCCGGCAACGCATACATGATCCCGGAAGGCGTGGAAGATCCGGAATTTGTGTACAACGTATTCTATGACTGGCAGAACTGGTATCACGGCGACACCGACCTTCGCGACAACGACCTCACCTGGTGGGAGGACTGCGCGATCACGGAAGAAAATTATGCGGTTATGGAATACATGGGTTCCAGAGGCGCGTTCGATATGTGGAACAACCTCGGCCTTGACTGGGATTGGGCACAGCTGCTGAACGGCGAGATGACCGCGGCACAGTTCCAGGAGACCTACAAGCAGAACGTGCAGGATGCACTGGACAGCTACTACAAATAAGGCGCGGTAAACAAACGGGCCTTGCAGGAAATACAGCCCTCCCGGGTGCGGGCGGCGAAAGCCGCCTCCCCGCGGAGGGTTTTTGCGTGGAGGGGCCCGGTTTCGCGCGCGGCACACATCTTAGCCCAATGCGCGGCACCCCTCCCGTTTTGTGCGCGCGAATCGTAATTCCGTGGCGGTTTTGGCAAAGATATGTTATACTGAGAAAAAGCCACGCAGGCCGTATTTTTTGGCGCGGGCCAGATCCTATTCCCGGAGGTGGCACAGGTGGAAACGATCCGAATTTCCGTCCGCAGTCTTGTGGAGTTCATTTTGAGAAGCGGCGATATCGACAACCGGCGCGGCGGCGCGGCGGACCGCGAAGCCATGCAGATCGGCAGCCGCCTGCACCGCAAGATCCAGGGGCGGATGGGCGCGTCCTACCGGGCGGAGGTTTCCCTGGCGACAGAGCTGGACTGCGGGGAGTACGCGCTCGTGGTGGAGGGCCGCGCGGACGGCATTTTTGAGGAGGATGGCCTCGCGTGGATCGACGAGATCAAGGGCGTGGGCCGCGACGTCTCCCGGATGGAGGAGGCGGACGCCGTGCACCTGGCCCAGGCCAAATGCTACGCCTATATCTGGGCGATGCAGCAGGAGCTTTCCGAGATCGGCGTGCAGATGACTTACGTAAACCTGGAGAGCGAGGAGATCAAGCGCATCCGCGCCAGATTTTCTTTCCAGGAGCTGTGCGGCTGGTTCGCCCGGCTGACGGACGAGTATAAAAAGTGGGCTTCCTTCCAGGTAAAGTGGAAGCAGATACGCCAGGCGTCCATAGGGGGCGCGGTGTTCCCCTATCCCTACCGGGACGGGCAGAAGGACCTAGCGGCGGCCATCTACCGCACCATCGCCAGGCAGAAGAAAATATTCGTGCAGGCACCCACCGGCGTGGGCAAGACCATCGCGGCGGTGTTCCCGGCCGTGAAGGCGGTGGGGGAGGGCCTGGGGGACAAGATCTTTTACCTGACGGCCAAGACTATTACCCGCACCGTGGCGCAGGAAGCGTTCTCGCTCTTAAAGCAGCAGGGTCTGCAATACAAGGTGCTGACCCTGACGGCCAAGGAGAAGATCTGTATGTGCGCGGAACCGGACTGCAACCCGGACGCCTGCCCCTACGCGAAGGGGCATTTCGACCGGATCAACGACGCCGTGTTCGAGCTGCTGACGGGCTGGGGGACGCCGGACGGCGGGTCGGGCGATCTGGTCTCCGGCATCCGCGACAGCTACACCCGCGAGGATCTGATCGAGCACGCCAAAAAGTGGCAGGTGTGCCCCTTCGAGATGTCCCTGGACCTCTCGCTGTGGGTGGACGCTGTCATCTGCGATTACAACTATGTGTTCGACCCGCAGGCAAAGCTGAAGCGCTTTTTTGCCGACAGCGTGAAGGGCGACTATATTTTTCTCATCGACGAGGCCCACAACCTGGTGGAGCGGGGCCGCGAGATGTACAGCGCCTCCCTCTACAAAGAGGATTTTCTGGAGATAAAGCGCATTTTAAACCCCGTCAGCAAAAAAGCCGCGCGTGCGCTGGAGACCTGCAACAAGCTGATGCTGAACTGGAAGCGCGAGTGTGAAAACTACATGCTGCTTACGGACATCGGGGCCTTCGCCATCGCGCTTTTGAACGTGTCCACCCATCTGCAGGCGCTTCTCGAGGACGCAGAGAGCCCCTTAAACGCCATCGCCGCCCGGGAGGGGCAGCCTGCCTTCGCGCAGACGCTGCCGGCGGCCCGGGGAGCGGCGGACGGGGAGGAAGCGCGCAGAAAGGTTCTGGACTTTTATTTCCAGGTGTGCAGCTTTCTCGCCATCTACGAGGAGATGGACGAGAGCTATCAGATCTACACGGAGCAGGAGCCGGACGGCCGCTTTAAGCTGAAGCTCTACTGCATCCACACAGCCGGGAAGATCGGGGAGTGCCTGAAAAAGGGCAGGGCGGCCGTGTTTTTTTCCGCCACTTTGCTGCCGGTGCGCTATTATATGGAGCTTTTGTCCGGCACGGCGGACGACTACGCCGTCTACGCCCATTCTCCCTTTGACCCGCGCCGGAAAAAGGTGCTCATAGGCGCGGATGTGAGCAGCCGCTACACCCGCAGGAACGAGGAGGAGTACCGGAAGATGGCCAGGTACATCCACGCGGTCTGGCAGGCGCGCAGGGGAAATTACCTGGTGTTTTTCCCCTCATACAAAATGCTGGAGGAGGTGCTGGCGCTGTTTGCGGACATGTACGGGGACGTGCGCACGCTGGCGCAGAGCTCCCGCATGACAGAGCAGCAGAGAGAAGAATTTCTGCAGGAATTTTACGCGCCCCGAAAGGACGGCCTGGTGGGCTTCTGCGTGCTGGGCGGCATCTTCGGCGAGGGCATCGACCTGAAGCGGGAATCCCTCATCGGCGCGGTGGTGGTGGGTACGGGGCTCCCGCAGGTGTGCAACGAGCGGGAGATCCTGAAACAATATTTCGACCGGCGCGATATGGACGGCTTTGCCTATTCCTACCAGTACCCCGGCATGAATAAGGTGCTGCAGTCCGCCGGGCGCGTCATCCGCACGGACGAGGACGAGGGCGTGATCCTGCTTCTGGACGAGCGCTTCTGCCAGCGGCAGTACCGCGAGATCTTCCCGCGGGAGTGGGAGGGCTGCGAGACCTGCAGCCTGCGCACGGTGGAGGATAAGATAGAAAAATTCTGGAACATGCAAAAAGATCCCAGCCGGCGGCAGCCGCGGGACAGAATCTAAAAAGTTTATAAACTGCCGGCCGACTGCTTGACATCTGGCCGGATTGGTTTAAGATGGATTCGTGATATTTGGATCTTCAGGAGGTTGTTGTCCCATGCTTTCCCGTTACAGCGTGAAACGCCCATATACCGTTCTTGTGGGCGTTGTTTTAATATTGATCCTGGGCTATGTGTCCTTTACCCACATGCAGACCGACCTTCTGCCGGATATGACGCTGCCCTACGCCATCGTCTACACCACCTATCCGGGGGCCAGCCCCGAGGAGGTGGAGACCGTGGTAACGCGCCCTGTGGAGCAGGCGATGGCTACCATCAGCAATATCGAGAGCGTCAGCTCCGTGTCCTCGGAGAACGTGTCCACCGTCATCCTGGAGTTTGCGCAGTCGGCCAATATGGACGCCGTTACCATAGAGATGCGGGAGAGCCTGGATCAGATCGAGGGCTACTGGGACGACACGGTCGGCAGCCCCATCATTATGAAACTGAACCCGGATATGCTGCCCGTCATGGTGGCGGCCATGGAGGCCGGGGATATGTCTCAGAGCGACCTGACGGAGCTGGTGGAAAACACCATCCTGCCGGAGCTGGAGAGCATAGAGGGCGTGGCCAGCGTCAGCGCGACGGGCACCATCGAGGAGGAGGTGCAGGTAACTTTAAGGGAGGATAAGATCCGCGCGGTGAACCGCAAGGTGCGCGCGGCTTTAAACGATCAGTTCAAAGAGGCGGAGAGCGAGATGGAAAAGGCCCAGGAGGAGCTGGACGAGGGCCGTGCACAGCTGGAGGACGGCCAGGAACAGCTGGCGGATCAGACCGCCCAGGCCGAGGGCCAGATCAACTCCGGCACCTCGCAGATGCTTCAGGGGCAGATCGAGATAGACAACAAGCTGGCGGAGGTGCAGTCCGGCCTCGCGCAGATGGACGCCTCCGAGCAGGAGCTGCTCTCCCAGGAGCAGGAGCTGCTGGACGGGGAGCAGGCGCTTTTGTCGCTTCCCGCGCAGAAACAGGAGCTGGAGGCGCAGCTTGCGCAGGTCAACCAGGCCATCGCGCAGCTGGAGCAGGCACCCTCCCAGATCGCGTCCCTGGACGCGGCCATCGCGGGGATCGATCAGCAGATCGCGGCGCTGCAGAGCGGTTCGCAGCATACGCCCGGCGCGGAGGGACAGCCCTCCACGGAGACGCCGGCCGCAGAATCTGTATCTGCGGGCGCACAGGAGCAGACGTCCGCGCTTATGGCGCAGGCCGAGACCTCCGGCGTGGCGGAGAACACCGGCATTGTGACCACCGCGGCGCAGGATGATGAATTTATCATAGATGTGGACCAGGCCAGCGGCGGCTCGTCCCAGACCCTCCCGAACACACCGGATATCCCGCAGATCAGCCCGGGCCTGACCCCGGACCAGATGGGCGGTATCACCTCGGATGCACAGCAGCAGGCGGCCATCGCGGCCCTGCAGGCACAGCGCGCCCAGTTCGCGGCGGCGAGGCAGACGGCCTTAAACGGCCTTGCGGCCCTGGGCGTGAACACGGCGGGCTCCGCGGAGGAGCTGAGCGCGGGCATCGACACGGCGAAATCCGAGCTTGTGGCGCGCCGCGTGCAGATGGAGGACGGCCTCGCCCAGATGCAGACCGCCATAGACCAGACGGAGGAGCAGCTCGCCTCAATCGAGGCCGGCAAGGCGGCGATCGAACAGGGCAAACAGCAGCTCGCGCAGGGACGCGCCCAGCTCACGGCGGCGAAGACGCAGCTCGAGGGCGCGAAGGCGCAGATCTCCTCCGGGCAGACCAGCGTGTCCGACGCGGTGGCCGAGCTGAACCGCGCCCAGATTTCCGCCACCATCGAGATGGCGGTGGGAAAGGCCCAGCTGGACGAGGGGCAGAAGGAGCTGGACGCGGCCCTGGAGCAGGTAAAGCAGCAGAAAGAGACGGCCTATGACCAGGCGGACGTCACGCAGATCATCACGGCGGATATGATAAAGGGAATCCTCGCGGCGCAGAACTTCAGCATGCCGGCCGGCTATGTGACCGAGGACGGCGTGGATTTTCTGGTGCGTGTGGGCGATAAGCTGGACACGGTGGAGAGCGTGGGCTCCCTTCTGCTTCTGGATCTCCACATGGACGGGCTGGATCCCATCTGCCTGTCCGATGTGGCGGACGTGGCCGTGATAGACGACAGCGACAGCATCTACGCCAAGATCAACGGAAACTCCGGCGTCATGTTTACCATGCAGAAGCAGTCCGGGTATTCCACGGGCGAGGTGTCCGACCGGATCAAGGCCAAGTTTGCCGAACTGGAGGAGACCAATGAGGACGTGCACATCATAGAGCTGATGGACCAGGGCATCTACATCGACATGGTAGTAAACTCCGTGATCGAGAACATGCTGTCCGGCGCGGCGCTTGCCATCCTGGTGCTGCTGCTGTTTTTAAAGAGCCTGCGGCCCACCCTGGTCATCGCGGTGTCCATCCCCATCAGCATCATGACGGCCATTGTGCTGATGTACTTCAGCAATATCACATTAAACATCATCTCCCTGTCCGGGCTTGCCCTGGGCATCGGCATGCTGGTGGATAACTCTATTGTGGTTATCGAAAATATTTACCGCCTGCGCTCGGAGGGCTATTCCGTCAAGAAGGCGGCTGTGGAGGGCGCAGGCCAGGTCGCGGGTGCCATCGCGGCGTCGACGCTCACGACGGTCTGCGTGTTTCTGCCCATCGTGTTCACGGAGGGCATTACCAGACAGCTCTTTGTGGATATGGGCCTGACCATCGCCTACTCCCTGATCGCCAGCCTGGCCATTGCGCTGACGCTGGTTCCGGCCATGGGCGCGGGGCTTTTGAAGAATGTGAAAGAAAAGCGCTCCCGCCTTTTCGACGCCATCCAGAACGGTTACGCGAAGCTGTTGGGCTGGTCTTTGAAAGTGAAGTTCCTGGTGGTGCTGCTGGCCTTCGGTCTGCTGGCTTATTCCGCAAAGCTGGCCTTCTCCAAGGGCACGGCGTTCATGCCGGAGATGGAGAGCACACAGATTTCCGTTACGTTAAACATGCCCCAGGACAGCACGCTCGCGGAGACGGCCGCCATGGCGGATCAGGTAATGGAGCGCATCCGGACGGTGCAGGATGTGACGGACGTGGGCGCGATGTCCGGCGGAACCAGCATTATGGGAATGGGGCAGAGCTCCGGCACGGATTCCGCCTCCTTCTATGTGCTGATGAGCGAGGATATGACGATCACGAATGAGGAGCTGGTGGAACAGATCCTGGAAAAGACCGCGGATCTGCACGCGGATCTGTCCATCAACACATCCACCATGGACATGACGGCCCTGGGCGGCAGCGGCATTTCCATCAACATCAAGGGGCGAGACCTCGACGAGCTGAAGCGCATGGCCGGCGAGGTGGCGGACATTGTGTCGTCGGTGGAGGGCACAGCCGAGGTGTCGGACGGCATTGAGGAGAAGACCCTGGAGCTGCGCCTGGTGGTGGATAAGGACAAGGCCATGGGATATCAGCTGACCACCGCGCAGGTGTACCAGTTCCTGCAGCAGAAGCTGGCGGACGCCACAAGCGCCACCACCCTCGCCACCCTGTCGCAGGATTACCCGGTGCTGGTGGTGAGCGATACGGACGAGACGCTGACCCGCGAGAAGATCAAAAAACTGAAGATTACCGGAAAAGACAAGGAGAACCAGGACGTGGAGGTTCCCCTGACGGAGCTGGTGGATTTTGTGGACACGGAGGGCTTCTCCGCCATCAACCGCGAGGCGCAGTCCCGCTATGTGACGGTCTCCGCGCAGATCGCGGACGGCTATAACATCGGCCTTGTCTCCGCGGACGTGGAGCGCGCGCTGCAGGACTACGAGCTGCCCAAAGGCTACTCCCTGGAGATGGCGGGCGAGGATGAGACCATCAACGACGCGATGGAGCAGGTGGGCCTGATGCTGGTGCTGGCGCTGGCCTTTATGTACCTGATCATGGTGGCCCAGTTCCAGTCGCTGCTGTCGCCGTTCATCATCATGTTTACCATCCCCCTGGCTTTCACGGGCGGCCTGTTCGCGCTCTACCTGACGGATAATCCCGTGAGCGTCATCGCCATGATCGGCTTTGTAATGCTGTCCGGCATCATCGTAAACAACGGGATTGTGCTGGTGGATTATATCAACCAGCTGCGCCGGGAGGGCATGGAAAAGAAGCAGGCCATTGTGGAGGCGGGCCGCACCAGGCTGCGCCCCATCATCATGACGGCGCTGACCACCATACTGGGCCTTACGACCATGGCGATGGGCATGGGCATGGGGGCCGATATGGTGCAGCCCATGGCCATCGTTACCATCGGGGGTCTTACCTACGGAACACTGCTGACGCTGTTCGTGGTGCCGTGCATTTACGATATTTTCAACCGGAGAAAAGACATGACGGAGGAAGAAATTTGAAGCATCGAACCTTTTCCTGGGGATCCTTTCTGAAAAACCTTGCGGCCATTGCCATCCCGGTGGCGTTTCAGAACCTGCTCACGACGACGGCCAGCATGATCGACACGATGATGGTTGCCCCGCTGGGGGAACTGTCGGTGGGCGCGCTCGGGCTGTGCGCGCAGTTTTCCTCGCTGATGTTTTCCGGGTACTGGGGCTTTTTCGGCGGCGGGATGCTGTTTATCTCGCAGTACTGGGGTTCCGGCGAGGACGATGGGATCGAGCGCTCCTACGGGATGACCTGGATGTGCATGATGACCGTGGCGGTCATTTTCGGGTGCCTCGCGATCTTCGCGCCGGGGCTGGTCATGCAGATCTACACGGATAAGACGGCGATCCAGGAGATCGGCGTGCAATATTTACATATCGTGGGGATTGCCTACATCATGCAGGTGTTCTCCATGGCGATGAGCTGCCTGCTGCGCTCCACCGAGCGCGTGCGCATCCCGATGATCGCCTCCATCGCGTCCGTCGCGACAAATCTCATACTGAACTGGGTGTTCATCTATGGAAAATTCGGACTTCCGGCCATGGGGATCCGGGGCGCGGCCCTGGCCACAACCTGCGCGGCGGCTGTGAACGTGCTGATGATCTATCTGCTGTCGTGGAAGAGCGGCTACCCGTACCTGTTCCGGGTGCGCGGTCATTTCCGCTGGAGCCGGGCGTATTTGAAAACCTTTTTTGTGAAGTGTTTCCCGATCCTCTGCAATGAGATTTTGGTGGGGATTGGGAACATGGTGATCAACGTCACGCTGGGAAGGCAGCCGGAGCACGTGATCGCGGCTGTGGCCGTCTTCCGCACGCTGGAGGGCCTGATCATCGGATTCTTTGCGGGATTTTCCAATGCGTCCTCCGTGCTGGTGGGCAAATGCGTGGGCGCGGGCGAGCTCGACACCGCTTATGAGCGGGCGAAGCGGCTTGTATATCTGTGCAGCGGCGTGATCCTGGCGGCAAATCTCATCCTGTTCGCCGTGCACAGGCCGATCCTGACCAGAATGAGCCTGTCCGGCGCGTCCTACGAAGCCGGCGTGCGGATGCTGATGATCTACGGCGTCGTCTCGGTAATCCGCATGGGCAACTGGATCCAGAACGACACTTACCGCGCCGCCGGCGACGCGGTCTACGGAACAGTGCTGGAGATTGTCTTTATGTACGTGCTGATGCTGCCGTGCGTGCTTCTGTCTGCTTTTGCTCTGCGCATGCCGTACTGGGTCATCTTTCTGTGCTGCTACATCGACGAGCCGATCCGGTATGTGCTTATGCAGATCCACCTGTATTCCGGGAAATGGGTAAAGCCGGTTACCGAATCCGGCAGGGCCGCGCTGCCCGGATTTCTGGAAGCGCGCAGGAAGAGATGACATCTGAAAAAACACTGCTTCCTTCGAAGTTTTTTATGTCTCACTTGCTTTTGTATCGCTGTGGCGATATAATAAGAGTGGAGGGCAAAAAAATGTTTGTTTATCATGGTTCAGATCATATCCTAGAAGTTCCGGAATATAACGGCAGCAAAAGGACAAACGACTATGGATATGGATTTTATACGACAGAAGACATTGAGCTGGCAAAAGAGTGGGCCTGTGCGGATCATCGGGACGGCTTTGCCAATGCCTACGAATTAAATCTGGACGGTTTAAAAATCCTCCGGCTCAATTCGCCGGAATACCATATCCTGAACTGGCTGGCGATCCTGACAAGATACCGCAGCTATTGGCAAAATGGAAGTATTGCGGAGGAAGCAAAGAATTACCTCCAGGAGCATTTCTTTGTCGATCTGTCGCCCTATGACATTATCGCTGGCTATCGCGCAGATGATTCTTATTTCACGTTTGCACAGGATTTTGTTGCGGGCGCGATCTCCCTTGGAAAATTATCTGAAGCGATGCGCTTGGGCAGGCTTGGCGAGCAGATCGTTCTGAAAAGCAGGACTGCGTTTGAGCGCATCCGTTTTGTAAGTGCAGAGCGCGCTGCGGCGGATTCTTACTATGAGAAAAAAATCCTTCGTGACAGAGATGCGCGGCGGGAGTACCGCAGCATCCGGCAATCTTCCGACGGGATCAACGAACTGTATATGATCGATATTATGAGAGAGGGGATTGAAAATGGAGATCCGCGCTTATGCTGAAGATTATATCATCGGGGCGCAGCGTATTCTTGGAGACGCAGTGGATTTTGCCGTTATGACCCTTGGCCTGGAGCCGGACGTTTTTGGAACGGCTTTCGCCGTGTCCGACACTTCCAAACAATTCGCCAGCGGCAATCCGCGCTATGTCGCCGGAATGAACGGCTGCGAGCTGGCGAGAAAAGTGCTGACGGAAACAAACACAGGCTTCACAGACGCGGACGACGCCATGTACCTGGATAAAGGACCGGAGTACTGGGCCGGTTGGGCGCTGGCCTTTTATCAGTGGTACAGCGGATATTCTTTTATGGAGATCCTGGATGCTGTGTCCATAGAGAGACTCATTGAGATTTATCCCGTTTACCACGAAATGGACATCATGCAGTTTGTGGACTGGATGCAGAAAAAAATGAAGGAGACTTATCCGAAGACCAGACTGTGCATGAGGCGGGAAAACTGCGGCCTGTCCCAGTCGGAACTGGCGGCGGATTCCGGCGTGCCTCTGCGCCAGATCCAGGTTTTTGAACAGCGCCAGCGAAATATCAACAAAACGTCCGCAGAGACGCTGCTGCGCCTGAGCAGAGCTCTGTGCTGCCGGATGGAGGATTTAATGGAGCGGTAATAGCAGCGGGCTGAATTGGGCAGGGTTCTCAAAACGAAAGGGATGCGGAGCGACGTTTGAGAGGTGCCATAATGACACGAAACCGGCCGACCGGCCCGGGGAGGAGGAATTGGAACAATGGCGCAAAACAGAAAAGATATGGAGACGGTAATCCTTGCCTCGGGTTCTCCCAGGCGGAGGGAATTGCTTGCCCAGGCGGGTATTCCCTTCGAGGTGGTCGTAAGCAATGCGGAAGAGATCATCACAAAGACAGACCCGGGGGAGATTGTGGAAGAACTGTCCCGCTGCAAGGCACAGGCGGTGGCGGCGAAGCATCCGAACCGCACGGTTCTGGGGGCCGACACGGTGGTGGTCTTGGACGGGCAGATCCTGGGAAAACCCAAAGATGCGCAGGATGCCAAACGGATGCTGACGGCCATTCAGGGCAGGGAGCATCAGGTTTACACGGGCGTCACATTGATGCGCGCAGGCACGGTACATTCTTTTCATGAGAAGACGGAAGTGCGGGTCTATCCCATGACAGAGCAGGAGATCGACGAGTATGTGGCGGGCGGAGACTGCATGGATAAGGCCGGGGCTTATGGCATACAGGGGAGCTTTGCTGTCCACATCAAAGGGATAGACGGAGATTATTTTAATGTGGTCGGACTTCCCGTTGGGCGCGTGTGGCAGGAACTGAAACACATATCCCAGTGACAGCGAACTTTCATGCTTCATTTTGTGTTTTTGGGGCATTTCATTTTGTGTTTTTGGGGCATTTTGTTTTGTGTTTTTGGGATAAAAACAGGGCTGCCTTTTGCGGGCAGCCCGTTTGTTTTTGGTTTTAAAAAGCCGTGTCGGTACAACTATCTGAAATGCCGGTCAGATTACTTCGTCAGCAGCCGCAGCATATCCTCGCGGATCGGGTCGTAGTGCGGATCGATGAGACCGAAATCCATCAGCTTGTAGGACCACAGGCAGTAGTGGATGTCGTACTCTGCGAACACTTTCATGATGTCCTCGAACCACCGCAGGGTATCTTCCACCGGGGCCTGGTCGATAACGCCAAACTCGCCGCAGTAGAGGCGCACACCGGCGGCCTTTGAGGCACGCACAGCCTCCTGGACCATCTGGCTCAGGAAAGCCGGGCCCATCATTTCGCCCTCGCTCGAGGCGGCCGCGTTGCCCTGCTGGCCGATCAGCTTGGAAAGCTCGCGGTAGTAGCTCAGTTCGCCGGGGTATTTCACATCCAGATCCTTTGGCATGCCATCCACCCAGTATGCTTTCTGATGAGTAAAGATGAGCGGCTCATACAGATGGAAGGTGTAGATCACGTTTTCATCCTTCGGCGGGATGAGCAGCTTTAACGTGTTGGCACTGTTCCACTGGATGCCGCCGTAGATCACGGGCACCGTGGGGGCGTTTTTGCGGATTACGGCCATGGTGGCTGCGATCAGGTCGTTCCAGAGGTCGGCATTCTCCGATTCCACAACCTCGTTGAGCAGCTCCAGCGCCACATGGCTGCGCTTGCCGTACCGGGCGGAGATGAAGTCCCAGAGATCCACAAAGCGCTTTTTTAAGGCGTCGCTGTGGAAGAGATTGTTCTTTTCCGCATCTCCGGCATTGTTGAAGTCGTAGCCGTATGCCTTGTGCAGATCCAGCACCACATCGATGTTGGCCTTCTCGCACCAGTCCACAAAGCGGTCCACAAAAGCGATGCCTTCCTCGTGGCGGGAGCCGTCGTCGTGCTCGTACACCTCATAGTCTATGGGCAGACGGATGTGGTCGAACCCCCAGTCCGCCACCTTCTTCACGTCGTCCTCTGAGATGAATTGCTCGTAGTGGGCAAGCGTGTGCTCACACTGCGACAGATAACCGCCGAAATTCACACCTTTTTTGAGTTCCATGAAAAACCCTCCTTTTATTTTTTCTTTTAGTATAAAACATAGCGTGAAAAAGGAATATCAAAATATTATGATTAATATCGAAATTTTCTTGTGTTTCGTAAAAAAATGCCATATACTTTTTCGATAGAAGGGATGGATAGAAGGGAGCGGAACGGAAACATGCAAAAGATAGAAAGCGATGAGCAGGAACTGAACCGTGAGATGACGAGAATCCTGTTTCTGCAGCGGGAGGAGACCCTGTCGCATCTGCCATTGAACCGGGAATATGCTTTTTTTAACGCGATAAAAAAGGGAAACCATGACGAGGTTCTGAGGCTGATGGAGCCGCTTACCAGTGAAAGCCTGGGAGTGTTGTCGGAGGATCCGGTCAGAAACATACGCTACCATCTTATTATTACGATTGCGCTGACCACGCGCTTCTGTATAGAAGCGGGGCTTTTGGAGGAATATGCCTGCACATTGTCGGACGTCTATATCCGCCGCGCAGACAAATGCACCAAAACGGAAGAACTTCAAAAGCTGCATCGTGAAGTGATCCTGACATTTACCGGGGCCATGGCAAAACAAAAAAAAGAACAGGTTGTGTCTTTGCCGGTTTTGAAAACATACGATTACATAGAAACACACTTGCATGAAAGGCTGCGCCTGGAAGACGTGGCCGCCGCGGCAGGGGTAAGCAGAACCTATCTGTGCGGACTGTTTAAGCGGGAGACCGGGATGACCGTCGGCAGCTAC
Source organism: uncultured Marvinbryantia sp. (assembly GCA_947630735.1). GTDB lineage: Bacteria > Bacillota > Clostridia > Lachnospirales > Lachnospiraceae > Marvinbryantia. The sequence continues at coordinate 269 of CANRIR010000017.1, read as the reverse complement.
ATTGTCTCATGTAAGATCAGCGCAGCCAGGGATCTGCTTGTCTACACAGATTACTCTGTGCAGGACATCAGCAATTATCTGGCATTTTCCAGCGCCAGCCATTTTATCAGTGTGTTCCGGTCAGCGGAGGGGATCGGACCGGGCGAATACCGAAAGAGAAATTATCGGAAGCATTTCAGGTAACAGAGATATACATTTAAAAAGAAAAGTCTGAATTGTCTAATAATCTGACAATTTAATTTAAATTTCCTATTTACAAATTCTCATAT